>CAIVSK010000329.1 GCA_903908495.1 Akkermansiaceae bacterium | reverse complement strand
GCGGCCGGTAGGGCCAAGCGGCCTCGCTTGGCCCACTTTACCCCTGAGGGCGAGGTGCAAATGCTGGGACATTCTCTGCGCACTGGCACCGCCCATGCGGGCGGATAAGTGGGTCGGCCGAGGCCGTCCGACCCTACCGGCGAGGTGCAGATGCTGGGACATTCACTTCGCACTGGCCCCGCCCATGCGGGCGGATAAGTGGGTCGGCCGAGGCCGTCCGACCCTACCGGCGAGGTGCAGATGCTGGGTCATTCACTGCGCCAAAATCAGACATCATTCCGGGCTAGGGTGCCGGAGGTTTGATCACCAGCGGAAACTTGGCGGTCTTGACCGGCGGGGTGTCCTTTTCCCAAGGGCGGACGTATTTGAATTCGATGACGGTGGAGCCGGGGCTGATGGCTTTGAAGGTCCAAACCTCCTTGCCGCCGGCCCCCACGCGGGGGGGGGCTCCGGCCTCAGTGGCGGCTTCCTGATAGCTGTGGGTGGTGGATTTGACCAGTGTCTCGGTCAGCGGTTTGGCCAGTTGCCAGCTGTAGCCGGTGCTGTGGTTGGCGTCGAGGGTGATGGTGAATTCCTTGCCGACGACGGCCTCGACCGGCTTGGCATCCTTTTCCGCGGGCGGGGCGGATTCGCCACAAGTCCGTCCGGCCAGTCCGAGCACCGCGATTGTCAGCAAGAGGAGTGATTTCATAGGCCATCAAGCTAGGTGCCGCGGCTTGGCATGCAAGTTATTTGCGAGGTCATTCACAGCGAACGGGCACCGCCAATGGCGATTTTGGATTTTGGATGTTGGATGGAAGAGGGCGCTGCGCTGGTGAGTCGCTCCGACGTCTTCTCTTTCATCCAAAATTCAAAATTCAAAATTCAACATCACTCTCCCATGCGGGTGGAGTAGCGCAGTCCGGTGGAGTCGCCCACCGGCGCGAAGGTGAACATCCATTTCCAATCGCTCTTGCGCTGGGGGAGTTTGAGCAGCACTTCGTTCCAGCCCTGCTTGAGGGGCACGACGGAGGGTGGGCGGCAGGCGTAGTTTTCGTCGGTGAGTGGGATCTCGAGGCTGTTTACGGGCAGCGATGGGTGGGTCCAGGCCGGGGGGGCAATGAGGTGTCCATTGACGCGGACCCACGGTTGTTTCGGGTGCCACTCGCCGATGGCTGGGGTCGGGCCGCCGCGGCGGTCAGAGGTCGACCAAGTGTGAAAGCCGATCCAAACCGGCATGTCCTGCGCCCGCGGCGACCAGATGTGGGTCAGCGCATAACAGGTGCCTTCGGCGGCGGTGAGGGGCGCGCCAAAACCAAAGAAATGTTTGAGGTGCACGGTGGCACCGGCGAATTCGCGCCCCATCCAGTGGTAGTCGGTGCCGTCGACCTGATAGGTATCGGCCAGGCG
This sequence comes from Akkermansiaceae bacterium, assembly GCA_903908495.1. Lineage (GTDB taxonomy): Bacteria > Verrucomicrobiota > Verrucomicrobiia > Verrucomicrobiales > Akkermansiaceae > Luteolibacter. The sequence goes on along the minus strand of CAIVSK010000329.1, from coordinate 13,533 downwards.
GGTTTCCACCGGGAAGGAGCGGGTGACATCCCCGCCGTGGGGAAACGGCCCGATGATTTTCCAGCGCAGGTCGGTTTGCTTGACGTAGGGAAACTCGCGGCCGGCGAAAAACCGCGCCTTGTGTGCCAACAGCCTGGCCTCGAACTCGCAAAAGCGCGCGAACTCGGGCGTGCCGGGTGGCGGCAGGTTCGCCCAATACGCCTCCTTGTCGTCGGTGGCGACGCCGCGCCAGAGCGACTCTGCGAAGGTGAGCATGCCGGGGTAGACCGGATTTTGGCTGAGTTGGTCGCGTTCGTTCTCGATGCGGATGTCCGGCCATGAGCACAGGATGCCGCCACGGGCCATGGCATCGCCCTGCGGCCGGCGGCAGGATTGGCTGAAAAACAAGCAGGACACCGCGTCGAACGGGTCCATGTGGTTCAGATAGGTCGAGCGGCTGTCGATGAATGGGTTGGCGGGCAGCGGTGCGGCGCGGGCCCACAGGTGGGTGATGCGCAGTTTGTCGGAAGCATCCTCGAGGCCCTTGTGCCAGCCGATGACTTCGCGGCCGAGGCTGCGGACGTGGGCGGTCATTTCGTGCAGGAAGCTGGCGTCGACGGTCTCGGCGGGGCCATGCGCCTCATCGGTGCCGAGGTGGATGAAGGGCATCTCAGCGGGAGTGGCCAGTGAGGCGAGTTCGGTGAGCAGGTCCTTGAGGATCTGGCGCGCGGCGGGGGCGTTCATCGATTTGAGGCCGAGGGCTTGGCGAAACGCCGCGCTGTGGCCGGGCATGTCCATCTCCGGAATCAACGTGATGCCGCGCGAGCGGCAAAATCCCACCAAGTCGCGGAATTCCTGCTGACTGTAAAATTTTCCCGGCTGGCGGGTCATCGATGCGGGGGCGGTGACTTCGGGATGGACCTTGCTTTCGAGGCGCCAGCCCGGGTTATCGGTGAAGTGGAAGTGGAACACGTTTAATTTGTAGCGGGCCATGACCTCGATTTGTTCTTTGAGGAGGGCGGGCGACTGGTAGTTGCGGCCGGTGTCGAGCATGAAGCCGCGGACCGGGAAGGCGGGCCAGTCGCGGATGGTGGTGCATGGGAGGCTGGGTGTTTTGGCATCGCTGCTGACCAGTTGGCGCAACGTTTCCGCCGCGTAAAAGAAGCCGGCGTCATCGTCGGCAGTGATGGCGACGCCGTCGCCGGTCACCTCGAGTTGGTAGGCACCGGCAAAACCCGGCGGGTTCTTGACCTTGCCGCGCAGCAAGCGGATCGGCGCGGGGGTGCTGCCGGTGGCCGTGGTGACGGTCACGCCGCAGGTGCCGAGGACCTCCCGCAGGCGGGCGGCGTCGGCGGGATTGGCGGCCCGAAGCGGGCAGGGGGAGGGGATTTGCCAGCGGTTGGCGGTCGTGGTCAGCTCCTGTGGCATGGGCAGCAAGGCTGGTGTTTGGGCCGCCAACAGCGGTGCCGCAGCCAGCAGCCAGACCAGGGACGCGTGGATCGATGAAATCATGGCCCGCAATACGCCGTGCCAAGACCTCAGTTTGCTGGTTTTCAAACAAAACCGGTGCAGATGTCCGACGCGCGGCTTGACTGTTGGAGCGGCAGGCGCAAGCGTCGGCACATGTCACGTATTGAACTTCGTCACTTGGCGGTTTGTGCGGCGCTGGCGGCGGGCGCGCCGGTTGCGGCCGCAGCCTCGGCTGCGCATCCGAATATTGTCGTGATCCTTGCCGATGACCTCGGCTGGGGTGAGCTGGGTTGCTACGGCCAGCAAAAAATCAAGACGCCGCACCTCGACCGCTTGGCGGCTGAAGGCCAGCGGTGGACCCAGTTTTACGCTGGGGCGCCGGTGTGTGCGCCGTCGCGCAACGTGCTGCTCACGGGTCGCCACACCGGCGGCTGCAACGTGCAGGATCTCAAGCGGGTGGATCCGGCCGAAACCATCGACGATCTGAAGGGCGATTGGCCGATGAAGGCCACCAACCCGCTCCACTCCGCCCTCAAGAAAGCCGGCTACGGCACGTCGGCCTTTGGCAAGTGGGGCATGGGCGAATACGGCAGCACCGGCGCCCCCGATCGCAATGGCGTGGATTATTTCTACGGCTACACCGACCACCGGATGTGCCACTCGTACTATCCGCCGTACCTGTGGCGCAACGGCGTCAAGGATGTGCTCAACGAGCCGGCCATCCCAGGCCACTCGCAAATCCTTGAGGGACCGGTGACCTACGGGCCACTCACCGGCACCCACCATGCCTCGGTGGCGATCCTCAACGAGTTGTTGGCCTGGGTGGACCACCACGCCGGCGATGCGGAGCCGTTTTTCGTCTACTATTGCCCGCTCGAGCCGCATGTGGCGATGCAGCCGCCCAAGCAGTGGGTGGACACCTATCCGGAGTCCTGGGATGCGGAACCCTACCGCGGCCAGAAAGGCTACCAACCGCATCCCCGCCCGCACGCCGGCTATGCCGCCACGATTTCCTTCATGGATGACAACGTCGGCAAACTCATGGCCAAACTCAAGCAAACCGGCCTCGAAAACAACACCCTCGTCGTGTTCACCTCCGATAACGGTGCCACCCATGACGTCGGTGGCGTGGATCACCAGTTCTTCAAGTCGGTGGCCGACCTGCGCGGGCTCAAGGGCAGCATGCACGAAGGCGGCATCCGCGTGCCCGCCATCATCCGCTGGCCCGGCAAGGTCGCCGCCGGCAAAGTCATCGACCAACCGGCCTACTCCGCCGACCTGATGCCCACGCTCTGCGCCCTCACCGGTGCCGACCCCGGCGTGCCTCTGGGGGCCAACCTGCTGCCCGTCGTGCTGGGCCAAACCGACAAGCTTGACCAGCGCCCGCCGCTGGTGTGGACCGGTGGCGGGTACGGCGGCCAGGTGGCGCTGCGGCTTGGCGACATGAAGGCCATCCGCAAAAACCTCGTCAAGGGTGCCAAGGGCGGCCCGTTCGATTGGGAAGTCTACGACCTCGCCAAGGACCGGAGCGAAACCACCGACCTCGCCGCCACCCGCCCCGACGTCATCGCCGCCGCCGTGGCCTTGCTCAAATCGCAGTACACCCTGGCTCCCGGCTTTCCGGCGTTCACCACCTTCGAGGCGGACAGCGGTCGCAAGGATCCGGCCGGTAAAAAAGCCGCAGCCGCCAAGTGACGCCCGCCGCTGGTTTTTTGCAAATTCGGTGGCGCTAATTGCGGGAAGTTTGCCTCGTGAGTCAGCCTGGCCTTTACAAGTCGGCCAATCCCTGCCAAATCGCAGGGAATTTAGCCGCCCTGCCGCCACCTCATCCGCCTCACGACCATGCCCAAAGACACTTCAATCCATAAAATCCTCGTTATCGGCTCCGGCCCCATCGTCATTGGCCAGGGCTGTGAGTTCGATTATTCCGGCGTCCAAGCCTGCAAAGCCCTCAGGGAGGAAGGCTACCAAGTCGTCCTGGTCAACTCGAACCCGGCCACCATCATGACCGACCCGGAGTTCGCCGATCGCACCTACATCGAGCCGATCACCCCGGAAGTCATCGAAAAAATCATCCTGCGCGAGCGCCCCGATGCCTTGCTGCCCACTCTCGGCGGCCAAACTGCGCTCAATGCCTCGATGGCGCTGTTCAAGTCCGGCGTGCTCGAGCGCTACAACGTCCGCATGATCGGCGCCAACGCCGAGGCCATCGACAAGGGCGAAGACCGCCAGCGCTTCAAGGACGCCATGCTCAAAATCGGCCTCGACCTGCCCCGCTCCGGCACCGCCCACACGATCGAGGAGGCCAAGGTGGTCGCCGAAACCATCGGCACCATGCCGTTGATCATCCGGCCGGCCTTCACCCTCGGCGGCCAGGGCGGCGGCATCGCATACAACCGCGAGGAATTCGAGGAAATCGTCACCTGCGGCCTCGACCTGTCGCCGGTTTCCGAAGTGCTCATCGAGGAATCGCTCCTCGGATGGAAGGAATTTGAAATGGAGGTCATGCGCGACCGCAACGACAACTGCGTGGTCATTTGCTCGATCGAAAACCTCGATCCGATGGGTGTGCACACCGGCGACTCAATCACCGTCGCACCGATCCAGACGCTGACTGACCGGGAGTACCAGGCGATGCGCGACGCGTCGTTCGCCTGCATCCGCGAAATCGGCGTCGAGACCGGCGGTTCGAACATCCAGTTCGCCACCGATCCGAAGACCGGGCGCATGATCGTTATCGAAATGAACCCGCGCGTGTCCCGCTCGTCGGCGCTGGCTTCCAAGGCCACCGGGTTTCCCATCGCCAAGATCGCCGCCAAACTCGCCGTCGGCTACACCCTCGACGAACTGCCCAACGACATCACCCGCGAAACCCCGGCCTCCTTCGAGCCCACCATCGATTACGTCGTCACCAAGGTGCCGCGTTTCACGTTCGAGAAATTCCCCACCGCCAACCCGGTGCTCACCACCTCGATGAAGTCGGTGGGCGAGGCGATGGCCATCGGACGCACCTTCAAGGAGAGCATGCAAAAATGCCTGCGCTCGCTGGAAACCGGCCGCTGGGGGTTTGGTTTCGACAAGAAGGATCCCCTCAATCCCACCCGCGACGAAATCACCCGCAAACTCCAAATCCCCAACGCCGAACGCATCTTCTGGCTGCAAACCGCCTTCACCAACGGCTGGACCATCGACGAAGTCCACGCCGCCAGCCAGATCGACCCCTGGTTCCTCCACCACCTCCAGCAAATCGCCGAAGAGGGCGGGAACATGGGCTTCCAGCCCGTCACGGAAGACGGGCTTCCAGCCTGTCGTGAAGGTACCACAGGCGTCCCGCCTGTGTTGGAAGACAGCCGTCCCGGCTGTCTTGACGCCACCCGACAGGCGGGACGTCTGTCTTCCCTAACATCCGGGACGGATGTTCTCCCTGGAAACCTCCGCCGCCTCAAGCAACTCGGCTTCTCCGACCGCCAGATCGCGCTGGCCCGCGGCACCACCGAAGACGCCGTCCGCGCCGAGCGCAAGGCCGCGGGCATCATCCCCACTTACCGCCTGGTGGATACCTGCGCCGCCGAGTTCGAGGCCGCCACCCCGTATTTCTATTCGACCTACGGCGACGAAAATGAGGCCCGCCAGTCGGATAAAAAGAAAATCATCATCCTCGGCGGCGGACCTAACCGGATTGGCCAGGGCATCGAGTTCGACTACTGCTGCGTGCACGCCGCCTTTGCCCTCAAGGAACTCGGCTATGAGACCATCATGGTCAACTCCAACCCCGAGACGGTTTCCACCGACTACGATACGTCCGACAAACTTTTCTTCGAGCCGCTCACCCTCGAGGATGTCCTCAACATCTGCGATCAGGAACAACCCCACGGCGTCATCGTCCAGTTCGGCGGCCAAACCCCGCTCAATCTCGCCGCCGACCTCGAACGCCACGGCGTGCCGATCATCGGCACCTCCCCGAAGTCCATCGAACAGGCCGAAGACCGCAAGTATTTCTCCGCGTTGTTAGATAAACTCGGCCTCAAGCAAGCCGAAGCCGGCACCGCCACCAACGAGGCCGAAGCGCTGGTGGTGGCCAACCGCATCGGGTACCCTGTTCTTGTCAGGCCGTCCTTTGTGTTGGGTGGCCGCGCCATGATGATTGTCTACAGCGATGCCGAGCTGTCCCGCTACATGCGTGAGGCGGTCACCGCCTCGCCCGAGCGGCCGGTGCTGGTGGACCGCTTCCTCGACAACGCCACCGAAGTGGACGTCGATTGCATCAGCGATGGTGAGACGTCGGTCATCGGCGCCATCATGGAACACATCGAACAGGCCGGCATTCACTCCGGAGATTCGGCCTGCGTGATTCCCAGCTTTTCTCTAACGGATTCGATCCGTGCGGAGATCACCCGTGCCGCGATGGATCTGGCGCGCGAACTCAAGGTCAAGGGGTTGATGAACATCCAATTCGCCGTCAAGGACGAGCAATTGTATGTCATCGAGGTCAATCCGCGGGCGTCGCGCACGGTGCCGTTTGTCGGCAAGGCCACCGGGGTTTCCCTCGCCAAGCTCGCCGCCAAGGTGATGGTGGGCGCCAAACTCAAGGACCTCGGGTTCACCGAGACGGTCGTGCCGCCGCATTTCTCGGTCAAGGAGGCCGTGTTCCCGTGGAACCGCTTCCCCGGCATTGATATCGTGTTAGGCCCGGAGATGAAATCCACCGGCGAGGTCATGGGCATCGATCCGGACTGGGGCATGGCCTATGCCAAGGCCCAGATGGCCGCCTTCAACCCGCTGCCGGTGTCGGGCAATGTCTTTCTATCCGTCGCCGATCTCGACAAGGACCGGGTGGCGGCCGTCGCCCACGATCTGGTCGCCCTCGGGTTCAAGATTTTCTCCACCGGCGGCACTCATGCCCGCTTGGTGGCCGAGGGGCTGCCCTGCACCCGGGTGTACAAACTCGCCGAGCAGGCCCGGCCTAACGTCATCGACATGATGAAAAACCGCCAGATCCAGTTTGTGGTCAACACGCCCAGCGGCCACGAGGCGCGCGAGGACGAGGTGAAGATCCGCGCCACCGCCATCGCGCAGAAAATCTCCCACGCCACCAATCTATCCGCCGCTGAAGCATCGGTCAAAGCGATCCGTTCGCTCAAGCTGCGTGAGCTCACCGTCATGAGCATCCAAGAGTACCACGCGTGAGCAATTCCGGGCCACCCGACGATCCAGTGACTGGCGGCGGATGGCGGCAGCAGTCGGGCGCGGCATCACTGCCCGAGGTGTTCCGTTCGGTGCCGGTGCCGCAGGGCGGATCGTTCTGGAAAAAAATCGCCGCCTATGCCGGGCCCGGGTTTCTGGTATCGGTCGGGTACATGGATCCGGGCAACTGGGCCACCGATCTGGCGGGTGGTGCCAAGTACGGCTACACCCTGCTGTCGGTGATTTTGATCTCGAACCTGATGGCCATCCTGCTGCAACACCTGTGCGTGAAGCTGGGCGTGGTCACCGGTCGCGATCTGGCGCAGGCCTGCCGCGACTCGTATTCGCGGCCGGCCGTGTGGGGGCAATGGCTGTTGTGCGAGGCGGCCATCGCCGCCTGCGATCTCGCCGAAGTGGTCGGCTCGGCCATCGGCCTGCAACTGCTCTTTGGCATCCCGCTGGTGTGGGGTTGCGTGATCACCTCGCTCGACGTGCTCATCATCCTTTTTTTGCAGAACAAGGGGTTTCGTTATGTCGAGGCGCTGGTGGTCACCGTGATTCTAACCATCGGCGGGTGCTTTCTGGCGGAGTTGGTTTTCGCCAAACCCGACCTCCGGGGGGTGGCGTTGGGGTTTCTCCCGACTGCGGAGATTTTCAAGAACCGCGAGATGTTGTTCATAGCCATCGGGATTTTGGGTGCGACGGTGATGCCGCACAACCTCTATCTGCACAGCTCCATCGTGCAAACCCGCAACTTCGAGCGCACGCCCGCCGGCAAGGCCGAGGCAATCAAGTTTGCGAGTATCGACTCGACCTTCGCGCTGATGTTCGCGCTGTTCATCAACGGCGGCATCCTGGTGCTCGCCGCCGCCGCCTTCCATTGGTCGGATCATCGCGAGGTGGCGGCCATCCAGGATGCCTATCAACTCCTCAGTCCCACCCTTGGCGTCGGCATCGCCAGCACCCTGTTTGCCTTGGCGCTGCTGGCCAGCGGGCAAAACTCCACGCTCACCGGCACCCTCGCCGGGCAGATCGTGATGGAAGGGTTTCTCAACATCCGGGTGGCCCCATGGCTTCGCCGACTCATGACCCGCCTCATCGCCATCGTCCCGGCGGTGTGCGTCATCGGGTTTTTCGGCGAGAGCCGCACCACCGACCTGTTGATCTGGAGTCAGGTCATCCTGAGCATGCAGCTCGGCTTTGCCGTGGTCCCGTTGCTGCTCTTCACCGGCAGCCGCGCAAAAATGGGCGCCTTCGCCAACCCGCTTTGGATCCAGCTGCTGGCCTGGAGCACGGCGGCCATTATTGTCGTGCTCAACGCCAAACTCTTGTTCGATTTCTTCGCGCCGCCGACATGGCAGAACGTCCTCGGGCCCTAGCAAAATACCTCCATGTACCAAAAAATCCTCGTCGCATTGGACACCACCGCGTCCGATCAGGAATTGCTCCCGCACATTACCCGGCTTGCCATCGTGCTGCGAGCCGAACTGCTGCTGTTGCACGTCGCCGACGGCTGGGCTGCCCGCAATTTCAATCAACTCAATCTGATGTGTTCCGAGGAAATGCAACAGGATTGGCGGTACCTCGAGGACACCGCCACCCGGCTGCGCGCCGAAACCGGCCTCACCATCCAGACCCACCTCGCGCTGGGTCATCCGCCGGAGCAAATCCTCAAGGTCGCCGACGCCGAACGCTGTGACCTCATCGCGCTGGCGTCCCACGGCCACCGGCTCGTCGGTGACATCATCCATGGCAGCACCATCGAGGCAGTGCGCCACAAGGCCCGCGTGCCCATCCTCGCCATCCCGCCGAAGAAGTGACGGCAGCAGGCGCGCCGAATCGCCCACAAGGAGGGGCGGCTTCCAGCCGCCCTGGACCATGAGGGACCAACGGGCTGCGGCTTGCCTCCCCTCATTGCCTCACCATGGGCAATGGCGGCCGGAGGCCGCCGCGCCTAGAAGCCGCCGCTCCTCGGGCGCTGGCATTTGTGGTTGTCGAATCCCGCCGCTGCGCTAAAACCGTGCCGCGATGGGAAAAACTGCGGCTAAACTGAACAACACCTGCCACCTGATGGCGTGGCTGGGCGGGGGCGCGGCCGCCTTGACGCCATTTGTGCGCGGCTGGACCGTGCTCATCGACGGCGTGGCCACCCCGGTGCGGGTGTGGCCGGGCAACCTCATCGTCGAGGTGATGGTCGCCGCGATCTTGGCCACCCTCGGCGCGATCCTCGGCGGGTCTTGGTGGTGCGCCGGCGGCGGCCGCGTCCTGCGCGGCGGGCGCTTGGGGGCCTGGCTGTTGGCGGCGTGGGGCATGGCGGGTTGTCTGGGCTGTTTGGTGCCGTGGGTTTATTGGCCTGGCACGGGCGGGCTGCTGCTGGCCTTGGCAGCGTCGTGGGTTATTGCGTGGCACCGCCGCCGGTCGCAGCAGGCCGGCCCGCAGGTGCAGCCGGGCATGCGGTGGAATGGGGTGATGTTCGGCGTGATTCTGCTCCTCAGCGTGATCAGCGACTGCCTGGTACTGGGCAAAATGGATGCTTCGCTCACTGCGGCGCTGGCATTGGTGGGGGTCCGGTTGCTCACCCAGGGCGTCATTGTGGCCTTGCTGTGGTATGTGCTGCACCTGTTTGAGTTATGGTCGCCGGCGGGCACACGCTGGCTGGTCGGCGCGGCGTTGTGTTTGATCCTGGTGGGCCTGGGCGCGGAGATCGGGATGAACACATTATGGGGCAAGGGTTTGATATTGTTTTGTGGAGAGCTGGTGGTGGGCGGTAAGTTCGATTTGCTGCGCGCCATGGAGGGCGGCGATATCAAGCTGTCATGGGCCACCGGGCTCCAGTTGGCCGGCGCCGCGCTGTTGGTGTTAGGTGTCTGTTTCGGCAGCGGCTGGCTGTCGCGGCGCATCGGGCTGCGGCTGCGCCCTCGCAACTTGTTGCTACTGGCGGTGGGCATCTGGCTCCTGCTGTGCCTTGAACAACGCTCGGAAACGCTGTGGCTTGACCGCAACAGCCACTGGTTGCAACGCCGCTCGTTGCTGGTCCACTTGTGCCCTAGCAATTCAGCTCCAGGCTGGGTGTCGTTCGCGGTGAAATTCCGCGAGCAGACGCGGCCGGCTGGCTGGAACGTGACGCGCAAGCCCGATATCCACCTGCTCATTGTCGAAACGCTGCGGCGGGATGCGATGTGTCCGGAAAAAATGCCGTTCACGAGCCACTGGCGCGACACCGAGTGCCAGCAGTTGGAGACGACGTATTCGGCCGCCAATGCCACCCACTTGTCGTGGTTTGCGATGCTGAGTGGCAAGCCCGCGGTGTTTTGGGAGCGCGAGCGCCAGCTCCAGCAGCCGGCGTTGTTGCTGGATGTGTTGCATGCCGCCGGTTATCGCAATGAAATCAGCAGCGCCTCGATTTTCGACTACGCGGAAATGGACACCACCAACTTCGGGCACGGCGAGGCGACCGACGACATGTTCAACAAGCGGATCGACCCCAACTCATGGCCAGCTGATGCGAGCGAGTGTGACCGGCGCGTCCTCGGGCATTGGCAACAATCCGTGCTGGCCCATCCCGCCGGTGCGACGTTCCGGTTGATGGGCGTCGAATCGCCGCATTTCCCGTATTACTGGGCCAAGTCGTACACTCCGCCGTGTGCCGACTATTATCCCTCGGCGATGTTGCCGATGCATCCGAGCGCACGGGATATCAAGTGGGTTAAGAACCGTTATATCAACTCGGTGGCCTGGACCGACGCGCTGCTGCGGGATTATATCACTTTCCTCAAGGAGCACGGGCGCTATGACGACGCGATGATCGTCATCACCGGCGATCACGGCGAGGAGTTCCAGGAATACGGCTACTGGTTCCACGCGACTGCCCTCACCCGGGAGCAAACCGCAGTGCCTCTGCTGGTCAAGTGGCCCAAGGCGCTCGGGCCCGGCACCCCGGTGGCGCAGGCGAGCCATCTGGACATCGTGCCGTCGATTCTGGATGCGTTAGGATGCCCGCCCGGGCAGTTGGGTGGACTGGCCGGGCGTTCATTGCACGACGGCGGCGACGCGACGGTGATGGTGACGAGTCATTTTGTGTCGCATAACTGCGAGGGCATGCACTGGCGGCGCAACGGATACGAGGCCGCATTCTCATGGGACAAAATTTGGGTGCCCGGCCTGCCCGGGCGGATCTGGCTGGAGCGGATCAGCGGGCCCGAGGGCGACTTGCGCTTCAAGTCGGCGGCGGCGGCGGATGAGGCCCTGCGGCGCCTTTTCCCCGATGCGGTCGGGCGCTGGTTCACCCGCTTCGAACAGGACGGCGGGCCGGCCTGAGCCTGTTTATCTAACACATATCAACCAGCCTGCCGCTACAAGACATGCAACCCGATCCCAAAGCACTGACCGGGGCCGCCAGCGAGGTGGCCGGGGACGGGTTGTGCAACCTGCAGGGGCGGCATTTCACGGCGCTGGACGGGTTCCGCGGGGTGGCGGTGTTGCTGGTGATGTTGAGTCATTTCATCAAGACCGGGGAGGTGATCGGCGACCAGCAACCGTGGCACTTGTTATTGCGCGGTGGCTTTGTCGGGGTGGATATGTTTTTCGTGCTGTCGGGGTTTTTGATCACCGGCATCCTGTTGGATTCGCCAAAATGCGGCGCTCGTTATTTCAAGACATTCTACCTGCGCCGGTTCCTGCGGATTTTCCCCTTGTATTACGGCGTGTTGCTGCTCGCCTTTGTCTCCTTCCGCCATGCGGGGGGCGATTCGCCGTGGTGGTTTGTGCTGTTTGCCTCCAACCTCGGCGACGCATATTACGGGCGTTGGTTGGATGTGACCGACGGGGTGTCGCTCGCGCATTTCTGGTCGCTTGCGGTGGAGGAACAGTTCTATCTGATATGGCCGCTGCTGGCGTACCTGTTGCAGCCGCGTACCCTGGTCAAGGTGAGTCTGGCGCTATTGGTCATCGCGCCACTCAGCGGGGTGATGTTCTTCCTGGCGAACAATGGCCTGGGAAGTTATGTGTTCACTCTCAACCGGTTTCACACCCTGGGCATGGGTGCCTTGCTCGCTGTGGCGCTGCGCCATCCGACCTATTGGAAGGCCTGCCAGGCGTGGGCGCTGCCAATCTCCGTGGTCACCGGTTTGCTAACGACGGTGGGCCTCATGTATGCGCCGCGCTCCGGATTTTGCAGTGCCGCCCCCGCGCTGTGGGCACCTTATCTGTGGGGCAGCGTGTTGGTGCTCAGCTTGCGGCCTGCCGGTCTGCTGCCGCGGTGCCTGAGCTCGCGCTTCCTGGTCTTCATCGGCAAGATCAGCTTCGGCTTGTATGTCTATCATTCGTTTTTTGAGAGCTGGGCGCGACAGCATATCTACGAGGCCTGGCTGGTGCCGGCTCTGGCGGGCGAGCGTGGCGCCGCCTTGGCGCTGTTCCTGCCCATCGCCTACGGGCTGTCAATCGCCCTGGCCGATCTGAGTTGGCGCTGGTTTGAAAAACCCATCCTCGGCCTCAACCGGAAATTCCAGTACCGCTGAAATCGTTCTTTGGGGGCGTCTCCATCGTCGCGCTGGTGATGCCGGATGGAGAACAGGATGGGCTTCGATATGTTTGTTAGTCGCTGCCTGTCTAAGGATTATACTGGAACGCAAAATTGAAACCACGGATCTCGCTGCGCTCGGTTGTGGTGAACATAGCCGCTGCAACCCTTTCTATTTTCTCATTTAGGGTGAAAAATCGCCTGGGGAGAAGCCGTACCTTTGAGGCGCCGCTCGGCCCGGATGCGCCCGTCCGGTCTTGGGGCAGGACAGTCCTGCCCCTAAGCATCAGCACTTGCACCACCTCTGCCACATGCCCCCGAACCGCAAAAAAAATTTACTGAACCCGCCGAACCACCCATGAAGATGATGAAATCCCAAACTCGCCGCGAATTTGCAAAACTGTCCCTGGCCGCCCTGCCCGCCGCGGGATTCCTGTCCATCATGAGCCGGCTCAACGCCGCCGAGCCCGCGGCCAAACCGCCGGGCAAACCGAACTCGAAGGTTGCCGGCGTGCAACTCGGCATCAATGTCCCCTACAGCTTCGGCAGCCCGCTCATGAGCGGCGACGAGATCCTCAAAAACTGCGTCGCACTTGGCATCAGCGGCGTCGAGTTGAGAACCCAGCCGGTCGAGGCGTTTCTCGGCGTGCCCGCCGAGCTCGCCAATCCAAAGGGCAACCTGACCAAGGACGCCGCGGCCGCCATCGCCGGGCAGCTCGCCCAATGGCGCAAATCCGTCTCCATGGATCGCGTGAAGGAATTCCGCCAGAAATACGAATCAGCGGGCGTGCTCATTGAAATCGTCAAAATCGACGGGCTTTACAAGATGACGGATGACGAACTGGACTACGCCTTCGCGCTGACCAAGGCGCTCGGCGGCCGGGCCATCTCGTCGGAAATCTCCCATCAGGACGACGATCTCAAACGCCTCGGGAGTTTTGCCGACAAACACCAGATCATGGTCGGATACCACGGTCACACCACCACGACGCCCGCGCATTGGGAAAAGGCATTTTCCTTTGCCAAGTTCAACGGGGCGAACGTGGACCTCGGGCATTTCGTCGCCGGCAACAATCTATCTCCCGTGCCTTTCATCAAGCAGCACCATGATCGCATCACTCATGTGCATTTGAAGGACCGCAAGCTGAATAACGGGCCTAACACCCCGTTTGGAGAGGCGGATACACCCATTGCGGAAGTGCTGCGCCTCATCCGCGACAATCATTGGAATATCCAGGCCACCATCGAATTCGAGTACGCGGTGCCCGCCGGCTCCACTCGCATGGCCGAAATCGCCCGCGCCCTGAAATTCTGCCGCGACGCCCTGGCGTAACGAAGAATGATCCGGTATCCCCGATGATCCGGAGGCCGCCAAGCTGTGG
>CAIVSK010000328.1 GCA_903908495.1 Akkermansiaceae bacterium | reverse complement strand
CGGCTTAAGTTCGTACATCAGGTTCTTGAATGCTTCGAACTCGCCGAGATTGCCGCGGGTGAGGGTGGTATTGATTTGCAGGTCGAGGCCCACCGCATGCGAGCGGTGCACCGCTTCGATCGTGCGCTCGAACGTGCCGCCGACGCCGCGAAAGGCGTCATGGGTTTCGCGGGTTGCCCCGTCGAGGCTCAGCGACATGCGTTTGACCCCGGCAGCCTTGATTTCAGCAAAATCTGCTCGCATCAACAGTTCGGTGGCCGACGGGCTGAGGCCTACATGCAGACCAGCCGCAGTGGCCTCGCGCACCAGATCGAGCGCGTCGCGGCGCATCAGCGGATCCCCGCCGGTGATCACGAGCATCGGCGGTGCCAATTCCGCCAATTGGCCGATCAAATGCTTGGCTTCGGCAGAATCGAGTTCGTCCGGATGACGGCGAGCCTGGGCCTCCGCCCGGCAATGGCTGCAGGCCAGCGCACAGGCACGGGTGATCTCCCAAAAAACTAGAAACGGCCGCTCGTTGAAATCATACGCGGCCATCGTCGGCCGACCGCTGGGTGCTTGCGTGGTTTCGTGGATCATTGGCTGTGTGGATATGGGGGAATGTGTGGACCTGTCTGGCAATCGCCCCATGCCGTGCGGCTTGAGGGCCGCGCAATCTCCGCCAATCGGCTCCATCCGTCAATCCCGGAATCATCGGGGAATCCCAGCGGGCTTTGGGTAGGGCGTGGCGGCCTCGCCGCGCCCTGATTGCCCCCGAGGGCGAGATGCAATTGCTGGGGCATTCGCAGCACCTTGGCTGCCGCCCATCCGGGCGGATCCGTGGGTCGGCCGCGGCCGTCCGACCCTACCCGTCCCTGCGTCCATCGCCGCGCCCTCCGCGCTCCGCGTTTCACACGACTGTTTCCCCGTCCCTCTATTCGTGAAAGATGGCATGGCTGTGGAGCGTAGTTGCGGCTCAACTTCTGTGCCTCCGCTTCTTCTCATGAAAGTCCCCATCCTACCCGTGCTAGCGTATTGTGTTTTTGCTGTGGGGGCGGGTCGGCTGGCGGCGCAGGACATCGCAAAATGGGAGATTCCCAGCGGCGGCAATGCATATCTAACGAGTGGCGCGGCGCCGGATGGGATCCATGGCAGCGGCGTCCAGTGGCAGAATCCGGCATCGGTGTTTTCGGTGTTTTTCCGCGTCGACCGCGCGGCCGACCTGCAACTGGCGTGCCGCCTCAAGGTGCCGCAGGGCGAGTCGCGGCTGCGGGCCAGCGTCGCGGGCAGCGTGTTTGAGGTCAAGGCGGCCGCCGGTGCCTCGCAGGACGTGGCCGTGGGCAAGCTGCACGTGGACAAGCCCGGTTACGTCCGCGTCGACCTGCAGGGGCTGCGCAAGGACGGTCCGGTGTTCAGTGAAACCTGTGATTTGATCGTGAGCTCGGCGACCCAAGGCCTGGTCGTCGATGCGGTGAAAACCAACAAGGGCGAAATGTTCTATTGGGGCCGCCGCGGCCCGTCGGTGCATCTGAGCTACGCCCTGCCGCCGGGCAAGCCGGTGGAATTCGCCTACAACGAACTCACTGTGCCGCCGGGCGCTGATCCGGTCGGGTCCTATTTCATGGCAAACGGCTTCGGCGAGGGCTATTTCGGCATCCAGGTGGTCAGTCCGACCGAGCGCTGGGTTCTGTTTTCGGTGTGGAGCCCGTTTGTTTCCAACAACCCGAAGGACATTCCGGAGGCCGAACGGGTGGTGCTGCTGGCCAAGGGCGAGGGCGTCCGCGGCGGCGAGTTCGGCGGCGAGGGCGCAGGCGGCAAGAGCGTCCTGGTCTTCCCCTGGCGGGCCGGCGTCACCTACCGATTCCTCAACTCCGTCAAACCCGACGGCAAGGGCAACACAGTCTACTCCGCTTGGTTTGGCGAAGCCGGCAAGGACGGCTGGAAACTCATCGCCCGCTTCCAACGGCCGAAAACCAACCGGCATCTGACGGGATTCCACTCGTTCCTCGAAAACTTCCAGGACGCCAATGGCTACCTCGGTCGCCGCGCGGCATATACCAACCAGTGGGTATGCGACACCGACGGCCAATGGCAGGAAATCACCGAGGCGACCTTCACCGGCGACGCCACCGCCGGCGGACGCCACCGCCTCGACTACGCCGGCGGGGTGACCGGCAATAGTTTTTACCTGCGCAACGGCGGGTTTTTCGCTGAGACGGTTGCCCTGAACCAGCACTTGCGGCGGCCCGGCGGAACCGCCAAAGCGCCCGCCATCGACCTCGGCAAGCTGCCGTGAGCCTTGCGAGCAACTGAGATGAATTGTAGCGGCGCTCTGTGAGCGTCGATGCCTAATGGCCCGCGCTGGGCTGCGGCGGTCATAGACGCGCCGCTACAATCCGATAGATGTTCTTGCGCGGCGCATTCGCCGAGTGCCTCACTGCAACAACACGCGGCGGGCGGCGGGGTGACCGAAGCGCAGATTCACATCGAGCAGGTCGGCGTAATTGGCGGCAGGAATCAAGGCGGGCCGGGTGTCCTGGTCGAGGGTGTAGGTGAGGCGGGTTTTGCCGTCGGCTTGGCGGGCCGCGGCGGAGAACTTGACGGTGCCGAACTTGGCGGGGCCGTCCCAGTTGAGGGTTTCCGGTTGGATAACGGGCTTGAGACCGCCGGGAGCGGTGACGGTCCACTCGATGTGGGAGCGTGACTCGCTGGCCACCAGCAGCGCGCGCTGGCGGGTGTTGCTATCGGCCGCGACCAATTGCTGGGGCACGCCGGGCAGGTCGAAGTAGAGACCGCTGCCATTTTTCACGCCGTAATGCGGGACTTTCACCGTGTATTTGAGGGTGCCGGGGTAGGTGAAATCGGTGACCAGGTCGCCTTGCGCGCTGGCATTTTGGGCGATGCTGCTGACCAATCCCTGGAAATCGCGCTTGCGTTCCTCGGGAGTCATTTCGCGGTATTTGGCGGCGAAGTGCTGGTGCGCCAAGCCGTGGTAGCGCTTGGTCAGGGTGATGAGCGCAGTGCCTTCGGCATCAAATTCGAGGGCCAACCCGGTCTCGCCGTGGTCTTTCATGGCACTCGGTGCCGCCCAAGTGAACGACTTGCCATCCAGCGTGTAGCCGGGCTGCAGGTCCAGATTGGTGCCCCCCAGCGGCGCGTATTGGCTCAAGGCGTCCAGCGGCAGCCATTCGCCGCTGACCGGGTGCTTGACGCGGCAGACCAGGTTGCCGAAATAGCCGTTTGCCGGGATGGCGAGCCCGCGTTGCTGCAATGTCGGCTCCCGCGTCCCGCTGGCGGCCAGTGCCAACTCGGACTCAAAGCCCGCGGCCTTGAGCAGCACCTCGAGCAGGATCGCGCGGTCGGCACTGTGGCCATAGCCGTCCTTGAGGGTGACATCGGCCGGAGAAAACCCGACGGCGAGCGGAAAGTCGGAAAACCCGGGGGCTGCGGCGCGGATCTGGCGGGCCACGAAATCACGGATGGCGGTCAATTTGGCCATCGGCTCGCTCTGGCCAGCGACAAGCTCCTTGGCCTTGGCGATGCTGGCGGGCTGGTTTGCCAGCAACGGAGCCACCCGCGCGCCGACGGCGGTGGCATAATCGCTCCACTTGCCGGTGCTCATGGCAAAGTCCGGAGCATCCACCCAGGTGGGCGGGGCCGCGCGCTCGGCAGCCTGCGGTTGGATGTCCTGCCAGTGGAACGACAACTTGCGGCGGCCGTCCTTGACCACATCGGTGAAGTGGCCGTCTTTGGGGAAATCCATCACCAGTTGCGGGTCGAGCGCGGCCGGCAGGTCGTAGGAAAACTCGGTATCCTTGATCGCATCCCGGCTGGCAAAGGCGTGCGCGGCATGGAACATCGGCTGGTCCTTGACGCTGGTCTTGATCGCATAGGCGACGGTGGCACCGACCTCGACGCCGGGCAGCGAGACGACCAGGGTTTTGGCACCCGGATAGCGGGG
The DNA here is from genome assembly GCA_903908495.1 of Akkermansiaceae bacterium. GTDB lineage: Bacteria > Verrucomicrobiota > Verrucomicrobiia > Verrucomicrobiales > Akkermansiaceae > Luteolibacter. The sequence goes on along the minus strand of CAIVSK010000328.1, from coordinate 27,725 downwards.
AGCGCTGGCCACCCAATCGGCGTCGAGCGTGTTCATTTCCTGCGGTTGGATCTTGCGCACCGTGCCATCTTTCTGGGTCACCTGGGCGTATTCAATCTCCACGCTTTCCCACACCGGATTGAAGTCGAGCTTGAGTTCGCTGTTGGATTTTTTGCCGCCGTAGGTGAGGATTTTCTTGGTGATTTCCTGGCGGGTGGACCAAGTGGTCGTGTTCTCGACGCGCACGTCGCAGCGCGAGCTGAGGACTTCCACGTCGGCGGTGACGGCGGGGGCGGCCGCGAGAGCCACTGCGGCGGGGTGCGACGCGGGCCCGCTGCTGTGGCGGGAAAACACCGGCTGCTGGCGGCTGTTGGTTTGGAGTTTGGCCATCGCCTGTTTGAGGATGAGATACCCGGCGGGATCGATCGCCGGTGCCTTGAGGCGGATGTCGAAGGCCGATTTGAGCACGCCGGCCTCGGCGCTGATCGTCTGGGTGAGGCTGAAGTCCGGGTGTTCCGTGTTCTCGTATTGGGGCAGCGAGAGCGGCTGGGCCAGGCTGGGAGGCAGCGCGATGGTCACGTCCTCATGCACTCCGCATGTCAGATCCAATTGCAGCGGGAAGCGGCGTTTTTCCAATTGGAGCGACTGGCCGATGACGCGCATCACCACGCTGAAGCGGTAGCCGGCGAAGGGCAGGTCGAGCTGCGCCGCATCGCCGCCGGTCACCAGGATGCTGGGTGCCGACCAGCCGAGGGTGATGCGCAGGTTGCGCGTCGAATCGTGCATGTCCTCGGGTTCCAGCTTGAAGTCGGTGACGCTGGCACCCGCCAGCGTGGATTTGATGGCACCCTCGAAGGTGCGGCGGATGTCGTCGGGCTTGGCCTGGGCGAGGCTGCCGCGGAACGAGACGTCGTTGATGCCTTTCATATCGATCACGGTGGTACCGGTGGCGCTGCCGTTATCGGCGAGTTTCACGTCGGTTTTCACCAAACACATGTTGTCCTCGACGGGAGAGACGGGTGAAGTCATGAGGGTTTCGCCCTCCGGGGTGGCGAGCAGGTAGCTGCGGTTGTAGAGGTACTGCGGCATGAGGTCCGCGGTGTTCTCGTTGGTGCTGTCCATCAGCACGTACTTGCCATCCTGGGTGCGGGCGGCGGTGATCGCGTGGTTGAAGCTGGCGGAGGGCACTTCGCGGTCGAGCTTGGCACCCACCATGACGAGGACAGGAAAGGCCGGGATGCCGGCCGCGTTGAGCATGGTGACGAGCAGCGCCGCCTTGTCGCGGCAAACGCCGTAGCGGTTGTCGAAGGTGATGTTCACATCGTGGGGCTCGTAGCCGGGCGCACCCTTCTCGGTGGTGATGCCCATGTAGCGGATCTCCTGGCTCACAAACTTGAAGATCGCCGCGATCTTGTCCCGCTCGCTGGCCGCCTTGGCCGTCAGCTCCTTCGTCTTGGCCACGATGGCAGGGGTGGATTTTTCCAGATGATCCTTGCAGAGGTTGTAATACCAGCGGCTCACGTCCTTCCAATCCGCCACGGTGCTCACCAGCAGCCGCTGGCAGCAGGTCGGCAAGGCAGGCATGCCATGCTCAGGAAATACCTGCGGCACATCCCGACCGGTCCATATGTAGCGGATTTTGTCGCCTTCCACCTTCTCGGTCGCGGTGACGGTGCCCTTGACTTCGCTGAGCAGCGCCTTGCTCATGAGCGGATGGCCCTTGGGGGCCAGGTACTCGTAGGTCACTTGCTTGATCGGCATGGTGGACTCAAGTACCGACCAGTCGGAATAACACCCCTGCATGCGCGGTTTCGACTCCCAGCGTTTGACAAAAAAGTGGATTGTGTCGCCGATCTCCACATCGGGAACGGCGGCGACGAGCATCTTGTCGTTGGGATCGTAGATGTTGGCTGCCATCTGTGCGCGATCGACCTGTTCCTTGCTGATTGCCTTGGCGTCGTGCCGCAGCACCCTGCCATCCGCCTTGATCACCTCCGCCGTCACAATCTCCAGACCCCCGTAAAACACGTTGTAGCTGAAGCTTTTCACGCCGACCTTGCGGCCCGCCTCGGTGAGCACCTTCACGTACTCGTCATCCAGCGTCATAAAACTGCCGTCCGCCTGATACTCACTGCGCACGTGTTCGGCCACCAGCACGGTGTCCGCATCGGGGAATTTCGCCGCCGTGACTTCGTTGGCCGATGCGAGCGTTTGGGCGTGGTCGAGCAGGGCCGCGGGTGCCGCAAGCGCCGCCGCAGTGGCAATCTCCGGTTGGCGCTCCTGGGCGGAAACGACCGTCATGGCGGCCATGGCGGCGGTGAAAAGGAAAATCTGTGGGCGTGATTTCATGGGGTAGCGGTTCGTTCGTGTCCGACTAACGTCACCGCCGCGCCGGTTTTTCTAATTAACCGCCGCCGCCGCCACATTCGGGACCCGGAATCAAGGGGGGGGGCCGCGTCGGTGAGGCCGCTAAGCGCGTGGCTGCTGCGTCCCGCGGCAGGCCGTGCGGGCTGCGTCTCGCAGCCAGTCATGCGAGTGGTTGCGGCGGCCGGGCCGGCGCCAGAGCCACTGCTTTGTGTTTGAAGTGCGCTATTTGAGCCTGCCATCCGCGCCGCGCTCGCCCACTCCTTCACACGACACTTGGCAAGTGTCGTGCCGCCAAGCAACGACAGGCGGGGACGCCCAATACTGCTGACTTAGCGCGCTCTGATCGGAAAACAGGCGTCCCGCCTGTGACGGAAGACAGCGCTTCCAGCCTGTCCGCACTTGAAACGACAGGCTGGAAGCCCGTCGGCCAAGACAGGCGGGGACGCCTGTCTTCCGTCACCGCCGGGACGGCTGTGCTCCGGTATTCTCAGCCGTCGTGGCGGCCGCCATCCGCCGCCTTGGCGAGCGCGTGGGTGGCGTCCTTACCTTTTTTCTCGAGGGTGAGGCGGTAGAGTTTGGCATCGGGAGCGCCGGGGAGTTTGGCGGCGCCGTCGAGGCGGGTGTTGCAGCGCCCGATGAACCCTGCCAACTCGTCGGCTTGCTTGATCAGGGGGATGGCCGCATCGACCAGGGCGATGGCGTACGGGTTCAAATCGAGCCCTTGTTCCAGCAGTTTGAGCCGCGCCGCGGTGTCGGCGGGCGGGAGTTGGTTGCTGAGCTGGAGGCAAACCAGCGCATCGAGGAAGGCCGGCAGGCCGTGGTTGACCGACCACGCCAGCGACTGGTGATAGACCATCGGGACCTGGCGGCAGGCGGGGTCGAAATACCAATTGTAATGGACCTGGGTGACGTCGTCACCACCGGTCGCATACTGGCCGCCCTTGCAGCAATAGAGGCGGGTCTTCGGGTCGTAATCCATTTGCACCAGCGCGCAGTGGCCCGGTTGGCCGGCGGTGGCGGATGGAATCCCGCAAATCCGCAGGGTGCGTGCGCCCATCGACCCCATGGTGCCGCACACGCCGCCGTCTTTCCACATCATCTCGACGGTGCCATAGTCAAAGGCGAACGGGCTGACGCGCCGGGCCGACTGCATGTCATATTGCTGAGCGATATCCCCGATGTATTCGCCGTAGGTTTTCATCTCGCCGTGGTCGCGGAACTTGAGCCAGATTTCCTCGCGTTCGCGCAGCGGTTGGTCGTCGTCGGCCAGCATCAGGAGCAGCGGCCAGGGCGCGGTGAGCGGGAAGCGGGGCCATTGGCGGTCCTTGCGCTCGGCATCGGTGAATGGATGGCGGTCGTTGCGGATCAACCACGCCATGGACTCGGCAGGGGTGGCGGCGGCATCGCGCGCTTTGGGCAGCCGGCCTTTGGCACGATAGGCGTCCTGGAAAAGCGCGTAAGCGGCATCAATTTGTTTGGCCTGGGGTCCGGGCACGCCTTGGGTCGACAACCAATGGACGACGCGCTCGCCACAATCCACACTCACCGTCTCACCTTTGGCCTTCATGTAGGCGTTGAACTCCTGCTGCAGGGCGCTTGAGGCAATCACATCCGCCGCCGTCGGGCGACGTTGGATTTTTTTGGCGACGGCGTGTTCTTTGCGGGGCTTGGCGATCCCGCGGGCGTCGTATTCCAAGGGCGGCAATTCACTCACCATCACTTCCGCTTCGACCTCGGCGTGGTCTTCGAGGAAATTGATGATGTGGTCGTTGCGATCCAGCGGGCGGGTGGCATCCTTGGTGTCAATCCTGATGCGCGGGTCGCCGGGAATGGTCAGCTTCAGCAACGCTCTGGCGGATAGGTCCGGACCCGCGAGCGGGGTTTTGAGGTTGCGGCTGTCGTTCTGCACCGCCGGGCTGGAGGTCCAACCGCGGAACGCACTGTTAATCGCAAACGCAAGCGCGAGCTGGGTGTAATCGCTGCGGACCACCTGGCTGCCAAGATCGATTTCCAGCGCGCGCAACCCTAACAAAACGAGCGACGGGTCCGCCCGCGTGCCATAGACCGAAGCATAGACGAGCGGATCGGCATCCACCCAGGCGAGGAAATCCTGGGGCAGTTCGATCTTGCGCCCAGCGCAAGCGGCCAGCGCCTGGCTGCGCGCCTTGCCGAGATAGGCCGCCTTGAGCTGCGGCGACCAGGTGGCGGCGGCGGGGCCGGCCACCGCCGCGGCGGGCGCGGGGTCGGCGGCGGGTGCCGGGGGCGGCGTCTGCGGGGATTGGGCGGTGGCGGCAACGCCGCTGAACAGGAGGCTGGCTAACAGAATGGGGCGGTGAGTCATGGGTTTTGGGGAGTGGACAGGGAAATGGTGGGCAACCGGCGACGCTCTCAGCTTGGCTGCTTCGCGGGACGCGGCGGTCTGCCGCGGCTACATCGTCAGCTTGGCGGGATCGATTTTCTCAATGCCCCACTTTTGTTCGTCACCCTTGCCCACCGGGCTGAGGGTGATGCGGGCGGCCTCGCCATCGGCGTGCGCGGTGAGCGCCTTGCCGGATTTGACCTCGATGATCTGATAGAGGCCGTCCGGCTGCTTGGTCAGGCGCCAGGCGGGGCGTTCCTTGGCGTCCTTGGCGAAGGGCACCTGGCTCACGGCGGGATTGGCGCCATCGTCCTTGGCTGCGGCCGCAAAGGTCTTGCCCGTGAAATGGTTCTGCAGGTTGAAGGCGGACTCTCCCGCCGGCAGCATTTTCCAGGTCATGCATTTCCACGGCTGCGCCGGATACAACACGATGCGCGTGCCGTCGGCACCATTGGCGTCTTCCGGGCGCAGCAGTTGCCCGAACTTCTTGTTGCGAATCTGACAGGACTCGGGCGCGCTGGCCGCTTCTGCGGCACTGACAAGGGTGGCGGCGGCCAGCATGGCCAGCCCGGTTAGAATGGAGATGATTTTTTTCATGGCCGTGGTTCAGTCGGAGCAAACTGGAATGGCCGCGCGCCGATGTCAAGCACGCCGGCGATCCGCGCGCCAAACTGATAGTTATGCGCTCGAGAGCCTGCAAAGTCCGCCTTCCTGCCGCCCGCACGGCCGTGCATTTAAAACATGCGCCGCAATCTGGCACACGCCCTGCTAAACCCAACATGTGCCCGACTGCCGTCACTGCGCAGCTGTGGGTTTCTATTTTTTTACCTCCCCCCCCGTGAAGATCCGCAGCACTACTTTTGGCATGGCCGGCGACGAGGCGGCGGGATCCTCCGATGCGTTTTCACTCCGTGCCTGGGACGAGACGGTCATTGCGGTATTGAGCGATGGGGCCGGCAGCGGCCAACCGGCGCGCGAGGCGGCGAGGCGCGCGGTGGAATTACTGGCCGAGCAATATGGCGCGAGGCCGCGCATCTGGTCACCGCAGCGCGCGTTGCTCGAGTTCACCCGGCTCCTGAACGACTCGCTCTATCAGGAATCGCAAGCGCGCTTCGGGCGCAATGAAATGGTGGCCACCCTCGCGGTGGTGGCCATCGAGGGCGACGAGATTTTCGGTCTCAACCTCGGAAACTCCCGCGTGTGCCTGTGGCGCAACGGTGCCCTGCAAACTCTCTCGATCGACCATATCGACGCCAGTGAGCCTCCCCTGCTGACCCGAGCGCTGGGCTTGAGCGCCGACGTCGAACCCCATGTCTTTAGCGCCAAGCTGGAGGATGGCGATCTGGCGCTGCTGTGTTCCGACGGCGTGTCCAATCATCTGGCCGGCGCGGCCCTGATGGATGCCCTCAAGCACCGCACCACGGCGCAGGGACTGGTGCGGGCGGCGCGGCAGCTCGCCACCCGCGAAACGATGGACGACATGAGCGCGATTGTGCTCGATATCCAGCAAACCGGCAGGCTGCGCACCATGACCCATCGCAGCCTGCCCGTGCCGGCGGAGTTGAAGAAAGGCGATAAATTCGACGGCTGCGAATTGCTGCGGGCGTTTCAAGGCACCGACCGGGTGTGGCTGGCGGAAAAAGACGGCCAGCGGGTGGTATGCAAATTCGCGCCGGTGGAGGCGGCCGATAGCGAAGCGCATCTGGACGCGTTCACGCGTGAAACATGGAACGCCATGCGCATGCCGCCGGAGCATTTTGTCCGCGCCTATGAGCCGGCCGATCAAACGCTGCGGTACTATCTGATGGATTTCGTGGACGCGCCGAACCTGCGCGGCGTGCTGCAGGAGCGCCTGCTGCCGGTGGACTCCGCAGTGGCGCTGGGCCGCTTCCTCGCGCAGGCCTGCCAGATTTTGCTACAGCTTGATTTGGCGCACGGCGACATCAAGCCGGAGAACATCCTCTGCATCGGCGACTATGCGGAGCTGAGTTTCAAACTCGTGGACCTTGGCTGCACGGCGCCGCTGTTCACGGTCGCGTCGCGGGCGGGCAGTGCCAGCTATCTTGCCCCCGAGCGCTTCCATGGCGCGCCGATCAGTGAGCGCACCGAGTTGTTCGCCATCGGGGTCACTCTCTATCAGTCGTTGTCGGGCACCCTGCCGTATGGCGAGATCGAGCGTTTCCAGACACCTGTTTTTGCCACGGCCAAGCGGGTGTCCAGCCACAACTCCAACGTCCCGCCGTGGCTCGACACGGTCATCGCCCGCGCCATCGCGATCGATCCGGACCGCCGCTATCAGAACTATTCAGAGTTGATGTTCGATCTCGCCAACCCCTCCCGGGTGCAACCATTTTTCGCCAAGGACACGCCGCTGTTGCTGCGCAACCCGCTCGCTTTCTACAAGTGCGGGTTTTTCCTGCTGCTGGCTCTGCTCAGCGGATTACTCCTGTACCTGCTCACGCGTAGCTAACATCATGCCCGTCTTTCCTCAACTCCCAGACAACGCGCCATTCACCGCCGCTCAAAAATCCTGGCTCAACAGCTGGATCGCGAGCGTGATGGCCGCGCTTCCTGAGGCCAACATTACGGCGGAACAGGCGGCACCGGGGTTGCCGCTGATATCTCAGCTTCGCTCCCAAACCGGCTTGGCCGACGGACTGGCAGACGCCCCCGCCCCCTCGCCCACCGGCAGCATGGACAATCCTTGCTTCGCCCGCCTCATCGAAAACCGCCTCCTCACCACCGCGACGGCCGCCAAGGAGACCCGTCACTTTGCGATGCATATCGGCGGCCTGCAATACGAGGTCGGCGACGCCCTCGGCATCATGCCCACCAACTGTGGCGCTCTGGTCGATGCCGTGCTGAAGTGCGGCGGTTGGTCCGCAGATGACGGTCTGCGCGATGAACTGACCCAACGCTTCGATCTGACCTATCCGAGTCTCGATTTCATTGAAGCGGCGGCGCAACGCGGCGATCGCTCCGACTTGGTAGAACTGGTCAAGACCGAGCGCAGCGCCGAACTGAATGCTTGGATGTGGGGTCGGGATGTGCTTGACGTGCTTGCGCTGTGCCCTGCCGGGTCGTTCACCGCGGCCGAGTTCACCGCCGCACTCAAGTGTCTTAAACCACGTCTCTACAGCATCGCCTCCAGCCTCAAGGCGGCGCCGGACGAAGTTCACCTAACCATAGCTCAGGTGCGCTACGAATCCCACGGCCGGGCCCGCAGCGGCGTATGTTCCACCTTTCTGGCTGACCGGGCGGGCATCGATACTCAGATATCGGTGTTTGTCCAGCCGAGTCCGGACTTCCGCCTGCCGACGGACTCCGCCACACCCGTCATCATGGTGGGACCGGGCACCGGGGTGGCGCCGTTTCGCGCCTTCCTGCAGGAACGCCAGGCGGTGGGTGGCAAGGGGCGCAACTGGCTGTTTTTCGGCGAGCAATCGCGCACCGAGAGCTACTTTTATAAAGACGAGTGGAAGAACCTGATCCGGGCGGGCACCCTGCACCGGATGGACACCGCGTTTAGCCGGGATCAGGAGCAGAAAGTCTATGTGCAGCACCGCATGACCGAAAACGGTGAGGAACTCTATCGCTGGCTGGAAGCCGGCGCGCACTTCTATGTTTGTGGCGATGCCAGCCGCATGGCCAAAGACGTCGATGCCGCGCTGCATCAGGTCATCCGCACTCACAGCCATAAAAGCGCGGACCAAGCGGCGGCTTATGTCGCGGAGATGAAGCAGGCCAAACGCTACGCCTGCGATGTGTATTGATTGGAAGAGGTGTCTGGATGATTGTGCTGGTCACCGCCTGGCAGGCGGATAGTTTTCGCCAAAAGACAGCCGTCTTTTGGCGGCGTGGCTTGCCGCAAGACCAAGGCGCGCGCGTCTGGCAAACCATCCCCGAATCCCCACCTCACGACCCATGCACCTGTATAAACATCCCACGCTAACAAGCGAGCGGGTCCGCAAACTCGCCGACTCTCTGGTCGGCCGCTGGTATCTGGACGAGCGGGCGGCGGCGCCCGGCGTCCTGTCCGCGCCCGGCCGCATGCCGTTTGCCGAGGCACGGCTCGGGACCTACCGCCCCGCCAAGGAAGGGGACCGCTTCGGACCACGCTGGTCGACCCACTGGTTCAAGCTCGAGTTGGAAATTCCCGCTGAGTGGCAGGGGCGCGAGGTGCACCTGCGGTTTCAATCCTGCTCCGAGGCCCTCGTCTGGAGCGCCTCAGGCGAGCCGCTGCAAGGCCTGGTGTCCGCCAACTGGGCGGGCGACCGCGACAGCTATGCGGATATCCGCAGCCACCACACCCTGGCCAAATGTGCCTTGGGTGGCGAACAACTCACGCTTTTCGTCGAAGCATCCATCACCAGCCTGATGGGCTTCGGGATGGCCAAGACGAGGCCCGAACTCACCGATCCCGGCGATGTCGGCGAACTCAAAGTCTGCCGCCTCGCCGTATTCGATCGCCAGGCGTGGGATCTCTATCACGACCTGCGGACCATTGATTTGCTAGGCCGCCAGCTGCCGGAGACCCACCTGCTGCGCCTGCGCGCCAACACCGCCGGCAACGCCATCGCCAACACCCTCGACCCCGACGAGCGCAGCACCTGGCCCGCCGCGCGACAGATCGCCGCGCGTTTCTTCGCCGACAACGCCGGCGCACGCCGCTTCAACGTCTCCGCCATCGGTCACGCCCACATCGACACGGCCTGGCTGTGGACCATCGCCGAGACCATCGGCAAGTGCGCCCGCTCGTTCACCGCGCAGCTGCGTTTGATAGAGGACTATCCCGAACACAAATTCGCCTGTTCGCAGGCCCAACAGCTCGCCTGGATCAAGGAGCGCTACCCGCAGTTGTTTGCCGACCTCCAATCGCAGGCCGCGGCGGGTCACTTCCTCCCCTGCGGCGGCACCTGGATCGAGCCGGACGTGAACCTGCCGTCCGGGGAATCGCTGGTGCGCCAATTTCTGCTAGGCCAGCGGTTCTATCAGCGCGAGTTCGGCCGCCGCTGCCGCGAGTTCTGGAATCCCGACGTGTTCGGTTACTCGGCGGCGATGCCGCAGATATTGCGCGGCGCGGGCATTGAGTCGTTTCTAACGCAGAAGCTTTCATGGAACCAATTCAACAAGCCTGCGAGCTCGACGTTTTTGTGGGAGGGACTTGACGGCAGCCGCGTGCTGACGCATTTCCCGCCGGCGGACACCTACAACGGCAACTGCGAGCCGGGCCAACTGTTCAAGGCGATGGACAACCATAAGGACGGTGATCGCTGCCGAGAGTCATACTATCTGTTTGGCTACGGCGATGGCGGCGGCGGCCCGACCGCCACCATGCTCGAAAGCCTGCGCCGCCAGCGCAGCCTCGACGGCATGCCCGCAGTGGATATCCGCGGCCCGGACGAATTTTTCAGCCGCCTGGAGGACGATACAATGGATCTGCGCGTGTGGTCCGGCGAACTCTATTTTGAAATGCACCGCGGCACCTACACCACCCAGGCCGCTAACAAACGCGACAACCGCCGCGCCGAGGAATCGCTGCATGATGCGGAATTCCTGGCGGCTATGGCCTCTGCCATCGCCGGCGGCAGCTATCCGCACCAGCGCCTCAACCGCGCCTGGGAACTGACCTGCCTCAACCAGTTTCACGACATCATCCCCGGCTCGTCGATCCATGAGGTCTATCAGGACTCCGCCAGCGACTACGCCGAAATTCTAACCACCACCGCAGCCTTGCGCGACGAGGCCATCGCCACGCTGTGGCCCGGAGCCGGCCAACCCGCGGAAAATTTGTTAGTCATCAACACGCTGGGAGTAGCCCGCCGCGAGGTCGTCGACACCGTCAGCGGACCGCGGACGGTGGATGCCCCCTCGCTCGGCTATGCAGTGCACGCCGCCGCCGCAGCGGCCGCGCCGGCGGAGACGCCGGTGAGCGTCAGCCGCGACGGCGACTTCGTCACGCTGGACAACGGGCTGGTGCGGGCGGTGGTGGATGGTGGCGGGCGCCTGGTGTCGTACCGCGACTTGCGGGCCGGCCGCGAGTGCATTGCCCCTAACACTTCTGGCAACCAGTTCGTGCTGCACGAGGACAAGCCCTTGTCGTGGGACGCGTGGGACGTGGATATTTTCCACCTTGAAACCGCCCGCCAGGTCGGCAGCGTCACCCGGCTTGAGATCACCTCCAGCCATCCGTTGCAAGCCAAGGTCGAGGTGGACTACACCCTCACCGCAAAGAGCACGCTCAAACAGACCATCATTCTCCGCGCCGGGTCGCCACTGCTGGAATTCGTCAACTCCTGCGACTGGCATGAAGAACATCAATTTCTCAAAGTTGAATTTCCGCTGGCGTTGCGCAGCGACCACGCGACCTATGAGATCCAGTTTGGGCACGTCCGCCGGCCCACGCATTTCAACACCTCGTGGGATTGGGCGCGATTCGAGGTGTGCGCGCACCGCTGGGCGGATTTGAGCGAGCCTGACTTCGGCGTCGCCGTGCTCAATGACTCGAAATACGGCTATGCCTGTCACGCCAACATCCTGCGCCTGTCGCTGCTGCGCGCGCCGGTGTGGCCGGACCCCTATGCGGATCGCGGGCTGCACGAGTTTCGTTACGGCCTGCTGCCGCATGCTGGCGGGCCGCAGCTGGGTGGCGTCATCTCCGCCGCCGCCGCCTTCAACCAGCCGCTCCAATTGTTGCCGAGCGCGCTGCCGGTCGGGGAAACCCGCGCGTTTTTCGCGGTCGATCACGCGGCGGTGGTCATAGACACCGTGAAACTGGCCGAGGATTCGGCCGATCTGATAGTGCGGCTCTATGAAAGCCACGGCAGTCATGCCCGCGCCACACTCACCACCGATCTGCCGGTTAGTGCCGCCCGCCGGACCAATCTGTTGGAGGATCCGCTGGAAGCCGTGCCCTGCCATAATGGCATGCTCACGTTGGAATTGCGCCCGTTTGAGATCGTCACCCTGCAACTCAGCCTCCAGCCCGCGGCACCTTTCTGATGCGTAAATATGACCTAGCGCAATGGACGCAAAGTCGCGCAAAGTCGCGCAAAGAGAAACGGGCGATCGAGATCAACCCTGCTTTCCTCTACGGTTCTTTGCGCGCTTTGCGGCGAGGTATTAGTTTCTTTCCCGACCTGCCACGGATGGCGGCTGCTGCAGGTCGGGCGCTGGATCAGGCTTCGGGGGCGGCCTCGAGCTTGAGTTCGAGCAAGACTTCATCACGAATCAGGTCGTCGGCCATGCCGGCATAGACAATGCCGAAGTCCTTGCGGTTGATGGAGAATTTCGCGTGAACCTGGGCCTTGCCTTCCGTCAGGCTGGCGGTGGCGGGGAAGGTGATGTTCTTGGTGGCACCGTTGATTGTTAGATTGCCCGCGACCTCATACTGGCCCTCGGCGGCGGACTTCAGACTGGACAGCTCGAAGGACGCCTGCGGGTTCTTCTCGACGTTGAAAAAGTCCGGGCTCTTGAGGTGGCCGGTGAGTTTTTCGGTGTCGGTGAACAACGAGTTCATATCGATGACGATCTTCTGGCCGCTGCCCACCAAGGCGTGGTCGGCCACGGTGAATGAGCCGCTGAATGTCTTGAAGCCACCCTTGTGGCTGCCGGTGACCTTGGAGCCGACGAACAGGAGTTCTGAGCTGGGCAAGAGCACGTATTTCACCCCTTGAGTGGCTTTGGAGGCGGTGACTTCGACCGCGTCTTTCACGCCGGCCTTGGTGGCCTTGTCGGCGGGATTGTCGCAGGAGGCGAGCAGCAGCGAGGCTGCCGAGAGTAGTATCAGTGTTTTGGTAGGCAGGGTCTTGTTGGTTATAGGGGTCATGTGGATATGGTTGTTGGTTTGGGGTTGGTGGATTCAGAGGAGATCAAACAGAATGGCCTCGAGGCCGTCCGGGCCGGCCTGGATTTCGACCAGTCCCGGTTCTTCGAGTGAGGCGGCGTCGCCCGCTTGCAGGATAGCGCCCGCCAGGGTGGCGGTGCCGCGGATGACGTGGAGCCAGATCCCGCGGCCGGCGGCCAGCGTGTGCGGGATGGTCGCGGCGGAGTCGCAGCGGATCAGATAGACCGAGGCGTCCTGGGCGATGTGCGCCGAGGCGTCGCGGCCATCGGCGGAGATCACCAGCATCTTGGGAGAGGTGGATGCCGCTGCGGGCGGGGTCCACTCGGTGTAGGCCGGGGTGAGTCCGCGCTCGGCGGGAGTGATCCAGATTTGCAGGAAGCGGGCCTCCTCGCTGGTGCTGGGATTGAACTCGGAATGGTTGACGCCGCTGCCGGCGCGCATCAATTGGATTTCGCCGGGTTTGAGTTCGCGGCGGTTGCCCATGGAATCCTGATGGGCGAGGCGTCCTGACAGCACATAAGAAAAGATTTCCATATCGCGGTGCGGATGGGTGGGAAAGCCGCCTCGCGGGGCCACGCGGTCGTCGTTGATCACGCGCAGCGTACGGAAACCCATGTGCGCCGGATCGTAATAATCGGCAAACGAGAATGTGTGGCGGCTTTCCAGCCAACCGTGGTTGGCGTGCCCGCGCTCGTTGGCGCGGCGGATGCGCAGGGTGGATGGGGTGATTGGCGTTGCGTTCATAACGACGCAACCCTATCGTGGCGGCGGCGTGCCGGCCAATGCCATGATCACATGCATGCCATGCCCACAACGCATGCGCTCCAGACTCACTTGAAGATTTATGGTGGGCTTGGGGCGGCGTGATCGGCACCGAGCGAGGTGCAGGAAGCCCCCTTCACCTCGAACGTCTCGACCGAATCGGCCGGCAGTTCCACCTCGAAGCGGCGGCCTTGGACCGCCAGGTCGGGTTGGCGTTCGTAGCGGGCCCGGCCCTTGGGAGTGGTTAGGGCCCGGGTGAGCGCGCCGTCCGGCACTGTGAATCCTGATAGATCAATCCGCATGGTGCGGGCCGGGCCGTCGTTGAAAGCGACCAGCACCAGGCGTTTTTCCTGCGGGGAAAAGGCGGCAACCACCGCCTCACTGCCGGATCCCACCAGCGTCATTCCGGGGCGGATATGGCGGGAATATTGGGCGAGCATGTAGGCTTTGGCGTTGACGGAGCGGACCTCGGCCTTTTCCATCCGGCAATCCAGCAGGCCCCAACCACCGGCATCGGCAGGTTGCCAGTAGCACCACGCTGTGGGGTGCAGCCAGCGCATGTCCCGGTGCAGGTTGCGAGCCATCTCCAGCCCGCTGCCATCGCCGTCGCCATATTCGGAATTCCACAATTTCTTGTGGGACTCGACCACGGCCAGGCGCTGCAATGCATCGCGCCGTCCGCCGCCGTATTGGTAGCCGTGCACATTGATCTGTGAAACCAATGCCTGGGTTTCCTTGCTGAAACCCTGCCAGGTGTCGATGGCCTGATCATAGGTGTTTTCATCGGATGCGGCGATTGCCAGATCTGGCAGATGCAGGCGGACGAGCTCCGCCTTGAGCAGCGGCAGAATCTTCTGTTGGGCCTCGCGGGAGACGTGGCAACCTTCCTGCTTGCAATCGGCAAACCACCAATCCGACACCGGCTCGTTGAAAGGCTCGATGGAAGTGAAGGCCACTCCCCACCGCGTCTTCGCCGCTTGCGCGACAACCGCCAGATAGACCGCGAATTTCTGATAGTTATGGTCTGGCAGATTGTTGGCACTGGCCCTGGCCGCACCGGACGGATTATCGGCGGCACACATCCACCACATCGGCGAATTGGAAAATAGTTCGAAGCGGTTGGCGCCCCGCTCGCGGGCCTTCAGCAGCATGAGGCGCTGGTTGGCATCGGCGTTCCAATTCCAGCTGGAGGACGCCGGGTTGGGGGATTTTCCATCCAACCAAAACCCGTCCATCTGGCGGTATGGCATGATGATTTTCGACACCTTCATTTTGTGCCCGTCGATCGTATTATCGCTGCAGGCACCTGCGTTGTAGCGGGCGATGTTCAAGCCCAGGCCGGGCACGGACTGGCCCTTGAAGCTGGTGGTCTTGGTGGAGAACAGGAAATCGGCGATGTCATCCCGGTCGCCGAACACCTTGCCCATCCAACACAGCGAGGTGCCCCAACCGTCCCAGACACCGTAGGTGACTGTGGGATCGATCCGCAGTTCCAATGGCGGCTTGGCCTGCGCCGGAACCGCAGCCAGCGCAATGCTGCTGGAAATGCAAATGGCAAGGATGGCAGCGGCGATATTTAACACGGACATTACGGATTGAGGAGGATTACACGGATACGAGGGTCCTGTTACAGGTGAAATCCGGAGTCGGTCATCACCACCGGGCGGATGAGGCCGTCGGCGGTGTATTCGAGGCGGTCGATGCAGGTGTCGCGGGCGCCGTGGAACGGCCCGTTACCGCTGCGGTTGTTCCAACGGTGATAGCAGATGAGCCATTGGTTGAGGCCTGGCAGCAGGATGATCGAATGATGACCGGGGCCTTTGTGCTGCTTGTCACTGGTTAGGATCGCGCCGCGGTAGGTCCACGGGCCACTCGGGCCCCGTGCCGTGCAATAGTGCACCGAATAGGTGGCGTCCTGCCAGTTGCCGTGGCTGTAGGTTAGATAATAGATGCCGTTGCGGACATGCATGAACACGCCCTCGGTGAATTGAGGCGGCTTGGCGGTTTTGACCTCGTGCGCCAGGGAGATCATATCATCTCCCAAGCGGTGGATGCGCAGAGTGGCACCGGCACTGCCGCCGGAATAGAGATAGAACGCGTGGTCGGCGGGATCCTCGAACACCATCGGATCAATCGCCTCAAAGCCGTTGCCGCCGATGAGCAGCGCCTGGCCGGAGTCCTTGAACGGCCCGCCGGGCGAGTCGCCGCTGGCCACCCCGATGCGCGACGGCGTGGGACCCTGCGGGCCGACGGCATAGTAGAAAAAATATTTTCCGGCCTTGCTGGCGATGCAGGGGGCCCACGCGCCGTGATTGCGGACGCCGTCGCCATCGATCCACGGGATATCCGCGAAGCGCAACAGCGGGCCGTGGCGTTCCCAGTGGACGAAATCCCGCGACGACCAGGTGAAAAACGCCTGCGGCAGCGGTCCGCCGGTCGGATAGATCCAGACCTGTTTGTCGATGACGGCCGCATGCGGATCGGCGGCAGTCAGGATCGGATTGGCAGCCAGGCAGGTGGCGGCCAACAGCAGGGGAAGCGCGAGCACGGCTGCGAGGGATTTCTCAGGAAAGTCAGGCGATCGCATAGGGAATGGGGGCAGCGGGAATCGATCTTTCTACGGAGCGGATCGGCTTGATGTTACCCGCAGCCGCAAGAACATTTTGCCAGCCGCAACGGGCAGGCTGAAGATGTGGCCGGCACCGGTGCCGGTGTCCGGCAGTTCGGCCCAACTGCCCGGCAACAACGTTGCGCTGCACTCCGCGCCGTAGGTGATACCCGTGACTCCGGCAGGCTCGGCGAACTCGATGACATAGTTGTCGCCGCTGCGTTTTGCCTGGGGAAGAACCCCGCCAGCGGGTGCGTCCAAGCCGAAGGCGTGCGCGAGCAGGGCGGCGGCGGCGGCCGGAGCGGCAGCGCTGGCCGCAAGGCTTTGCAGGCTTGCGACGTGCGGCGTGACCGCGCTCGATGGAAGTCCGAAGACCGCTAGGTTGTGCAGGGCTGCCGAGCCACTGGCCAGCAGCATGCAGGACGCGTCGGCCGGGAGTTCGCTGACGTCGACGCTGACCGGCGCCGTGCTCGGTGTGAGGCTGTTATTGCCCAGTTGGCCGCTGGCGTTGTCACCCCAGGTCAGCAGTTTTCCGTTGGCGCAGAGCGCCAGGCAGTGATCCCTGCCGGCAGCAATCTGCAGCAGGCTCGTGCCAGTGATTAGGTCCGACATGGCGACGGCCAGCGGGATGGTGCTTTGAGGGACAGCGGCCGCGCCCAATTGACCGTGGCTATTCGATCCCCACGTGGCCAGCGAGCCATCGGTGCACAGCGCCAGGCTGTGAGCATCACCCGCGCGGATGATTGCCGGCGTCTTGCCGGCCAGCGCGCCAAGCCCGCCGATGGCCACCGGTTTCGTGCTGAAGAGCGTGCTGTTGTTGCCGAGTTGGCCGTGATTGTTGTAGCCCCAGGCCACCAGCGTGCCGTCGGAGCAAAGTGCCAGCGTGTGATACTGGCCCGCGGCCAGGGCGGCAATTTGTTTGCCCGCGAGCGCGCCGGACGCGAGCACCGGCAGTGGCACCAGACTGCCGCTCGTGTTGCCGTTGCCCAATTCGCCATCATCGTTGAAGCCCCAACCCGCCACGCTGCCATCCGCGCACAGCGCAAAACTGTGATAGGCCCCGGCGGCCACGGCCACCACTTGTTTGCCTAACAGCGCGGTGCCGGGCGTCACCAGGACCGGCACCGTGCTGGTGAGCGTGTCGCCCGTGCCGAGTTGTCCATAGTTGTTATATCCCCAGGCCGCCAGGGTTCCATCCGAGCACAGCGCCAGATTGTGGAACGGGCCGGCGCTGATTGCGATGACGGTCTTGCCGGCGAGCACGCCGGAACTGTCCACCGCCACCGGCACGTTGCTGGGAGCCGCGCTGCGGTTGCCTAACTGACCGTAAACATTGTAGCCCCAGGCGGCCAGCGTCCCGTCCGAGCACAGGGCCAGGCTGTGGAGGTAACCTTCCGCCACCGCGGTGATGGTTTTGCCGGCCAGCACGCCGCTGGCATCGACCGCGGTTGGCCGCAGGCGGCGGGTCGTGGTGGCGGCGCCGAGTTGGCCATAATTGTTGGCCCCCCAACCTGCCAGCTGGGTATTGGCCCATTGCAGCATCAGATCATTGCCACTACCGCCATAGTAATTGGCGACGAAGTCATAGGGCGTGCCGTTGAACGTCAGGGTGATCCGCTGGCCCTGCGCCAGATTGGCGAACGTGCCATCAGTGAACCCGAGGCCCGTGTTGCTGACCATGGTGAGAACGGTCCCGGGCAGCGGCGCGTAGTTGAGGATGATATTGACCGGATAGCCGCCCGCCGTGAAACCATTGGCCGTCACCGGCACATCGGTGGCGGCGTTGAAGGCGAATTGCTGCGGCAGGCGGGTCACCGTGATGATATAGGTTTTGGTGGTGATGCCATCCTCTGCCGTGACCCGTGTGGTGAGCGTGTTGTTGCCCACCACCAGATTGATCGCGCCGCTGGCAGAGCCGCTGGCCACGGTCACGCCATTGATCTTCACGGTCGCGCCCGGCTGGTCGGTGGCCGGAGTCGCCGTCACGCCGGTGGTGGCAAAGGGCACCGTGGCCATATATCCGGTGGTGAGTTTGGCGAAGCCGGGCACCAATGCCGTGGAATTCACCGCGAGGCCCGCCAGCTTCGCGTTGTCGCTGAGGGTGGTGAAAACCATGTCCGCGCTTCTAACGGTGCCGCCGGTGGCGCTGGCGACCACGCGGTAATGGTAAACGGTGCCGGGCATCAGACCGCTGATTGCAGCGGTCACGGCGGTGTCGGTGGCGCCCGATACGGCGGCGGGGGAACCCGCGAGACTGCTGCCATAGGTGCCGTCCAAGCCATATTCAAACACCACCGTGACCGCGTTGTTAGCGGCGTTGATCCTGCCCTTCAAGGTGGCGGTGGTGCCAGTCACTGCCGACGCCGCGAGGCTGGTGGAGGTTGGCAGGGGCACGGCCACCACGGCCATCGAGTGGGCGCCGGTGGAGGCGAGGGCCAATGCCATGAATTTTTCGCCGCTAGCCAGCGACGAGGTGACGGCGGCCACCGGCAGGCTGCTATTGGTGATGGTGTTGTTGCCGAGTTGGCCCTCATAGTTGCGGCCCCAGCCGATCAGGCTGCCATCGGTACAATGGACGAGGCAGTGGGAATCCCCGGCGGCAAGGGATCTGATCGTCTTGCCAGCCAGCACGCCGCTGGCAGTGACCGCCACCGGCACCGGGCTATCGGTAGTGCTATTGATGCCCAGTTGGCCGTAGTTGTTATATCCCCAGGCGGCGAGCACGCCATCGGAGCGCAGGGCCAGCCCGTGGTACCCGCCCGCGCCGATGGCCACGACGGTTTTGCCGGAGAGCACGCCGAAGCCATTGATGGCCACCGGCACGGTGGTGTTGGTGCTGCTGTTATTGCCGAGCTGGCCGTTGATGTTATAGCCCCACGTGGCGAGTGTGCCGTCCGCGCACAGCGCCAGACTGTGGGCCACTCCCGCCGCGATGCTGGTGACCGTCTTGCCCGCCAGCACGCCACTGGTGCTAACCGCAAACGGCGTGTTGCGGTCCACGGTGCCACCGTTGCCGAGCTGACCGTTGTTAGCCACTCCCCACGCCACCACGCTGCCGTCCGAGCACAGCGCGAGGTTGTGGGCGCTGCCGACGGCGATGGCAGTGACCGTCTTGCCGGCCAGCGCCCCGTTGGTGGCGACGGCCACCGGCACCAGGCAATTGGTGTAGGCGTCACCGGCGTTGCCGATTTGGCCGCTGCTGTTGCTTCCCCAGGCAAAGAGGCTGCCGTCCGCGCACAGGGCCAGCGAGTGGCTTTCGCCCGCGGCGATGGAGATGACGGTTTTGCCGGCCAATGCGCCGTCGGTGGTGACGGAGACCGGGATACTGCTGTCGGTGTTGCTGTTGTTGCCGAGCTGGCCGCTTGAGTTGTCGCCCCAGGCGGCGAGGCTGCCGTCGGCGCACAGGGCCAGGCAGTGGCTGGTGCCGCCGGCGAGGCGGACGATGACTTTGCCGGCCAGCGGGGATCCGCCGATGGAGACCGGGACTTTGCTGTTGGTGGTGCTGTTGTTGCCGAGTTGACCGCGGAAGTTGTTGCCCCAAGTATAGATCCGGTCATTGGCCCACTGCAACACCAGGTCATTACCACTACCGCCATAGTAGTTGGCGACAAACTTGTAGGTCACATTGCCATAGGTGAGGCTGACCACCTGGAACTGGGCCAGATTGGAAAATTGTCCGGTGATGAAAGCCGCGCCGGTGTTGTTGATCACCGTCAGCGTCGTGCCGGGGGCCGGCGCATAGCCCAAGGCCAGGTTGATCACGCTGGCGGCGGCCGTGTAGCGGGTGGCGGTCACGGGCACGGTGGCGGCACTGGCAAAGGTCGCGTTAAGCGTGATCCCGCGGGTGACTATCACCGTGTGGGTCTTGACCGTGCCTCCGTCGGGGGACGTCGCCACGATGGTGAGCGTGTTGGCTCCCTCGGCCAGGGCGATGGGCGAAGTGGCCGTTCCGGTGACCACCGCCGCGCCATTCACCGTTAGACGAACGTCGGCATTCAGCGCGATCGGAGTGACGGTGATGGAAGTGACGGCATTGGGCACGCTGGCGGTGTAGGCCGCGATGGCCGGGGAAAATGCCGGGCTCAAGCTACCGGCACTGAGTGACAAGGCCGTCAATCCAGTGAGGCTCGAGGCGGCGGGGACAGCCGCCAGCGCCACCGTGTGGTTGGCGGTCGAACCGGGGGCCAGCGTGGTGAAACGCTCGCCGGGACTCAGGGTGGAGCGGCTCATGGCCAGGGGCACCGTGCTGCCGGATGTGTCGCCGGAGCCTAACTGACCGTAGTAATTGCCGCCCCAGGCGGCGACGGTGCCATCGGTGCAAAGGGCCAGGCTGTGGGAGGAACCTGCCGTGATGGCGGTGATCGTGCGGCCCACCAAGGCCCCGAAGGCGGGCACGGCGACGGGCAGACTGCTGGAGGTGGACGTGTTGTCGCCGAACACCCCGAAGTCGTTGCTGCCCCACGCCACCAGCGATCCATCGGAACACAAGGCGAGACTGTGCGCCCCGCCTGCCGTAATCGCGGTCACCGTCTTGCCCACCAGCGCGCTTGATAGATTAACGGCGGTCGGCACCGCGCTGTTGGTCGTGCTGTTGTCGCCGAGCTGGCCGAACCAGTTCACCCCCCACGAGGCCATGCTTCCATCCGCGCACAGCACGAGGGCGAAATTCGACCCGGCCGAGATGGCGGTGACCGTCTTGCCGGCGAGTTTTCCCGCGGTGCTGACGGCGACGGGCACGCCACTGTCGGCGCCGCCATTGTTGCCTAACACCCCGGCGGCATTCTGGCCCCAGGCGGCCACCTTGCCATCCGCGCACAGGGCGAGGCAGAAGCTGGAGCCGGCGGCGATGGCGACGACCGGCCGGCTGGCGAGCACGCCGCCATTGACGACGGCGACCGGCACTTTGCTGTAAGTGCCGTAAGATATACTTCCGTTGCCGAGCTGGCCATAACTGTTATCACCCCAGGCCACGACGCTGCCGTCCGCGCACAGGGCATAACTGGTTTTCGCAGCCGCCGCGATGGCGGCCACGACCTTGCCGGCGAGCGCACCGGTGGCATCGACAGCGAGCGGCACTTGGCTGAGAGCGTTGGGGCCGCCGCTGCCGTTGCCGAGTTCGCCGGAAGAATTATCACCCCACGCCGCCACGGTTCCGTCGGAGCACAACGCCAGGGTGTGGGATTGGCCGGCGGCGACGGCGGTGACCAACTTGCCGGCCAGCGCGCCGGTGGCGGTTACCGCGACGGGCAGATTGGCGTCGGTCACCGCGTTGTTGCCGAGTTGGCCGGTGGCATTGCTGCCGGCGGCATACGTTTTGCGGTTCGCCCAGCGCAGCACGAGGTCGTTGCCGTTGCCGCCGAAGTAGTCGGCCACAAACGAATAACTATAACCGCCGTAGCTGAGGGTGACCGCCGCGCCTTGGGCAAGATTGGTGAATTGGCCCTGGATGAACCGCAGGCCGGTGTTGTTGACGAGGGTGAGGTTGGTTCCGTTAGGTGGAATGAACCCCAGCGCGATGCTGGCACTCAGACCGCTGGCATCGTAAGCCGGGAAACTCACCGGCACCACGCTGGCGGCGGTGAAGTTGGCGGTCAACGGCGCCGGTCGCAGCACGCTGAGCGCGTAGGTGGTAGTGCTGCCATCGGCGGCTTTCACCACCACGCTGACGGCATTGATGCCGGGAGCCAGGGCCAGCGCCGGACTGGCCGTCCCCGATGCCAGCGCCGTCCCATTCACGGTGAGGGTCGCCGCGGCATTGGTGACTGTCGGCGTGACCGTCAGGGTGGTGGTGGCGTTGGCGACACATACCGAGTAGTTGGTGGTGCCAGGTGAAAATGCCGGACTCAAGTTGCCGGAGTCCACCGTCAGCGCGGCCAGCGATGAGTCGCTCGACAGCGCGGGCACCGCCGCCAGCGCAAACGTGTGATAGGCGGCCCGCCCGGCGGCCAGCAGCACCGGCTTCGCCTGCCCGAAGGGAGTGGCCAGGACGGCGACCGGTACGTTTCCATAGCTGGCGTTAGACAGGTCGCCGAATTGATAGGCGCTGTTGTCGCCCCAGACGGCGAGGGTGCCGTCCGTGCACAGGGCGGCGCTGTGGGTGTAGCCGGCCGCGATGGCGGTGACGGTCTTGCCGGCCAGCACCCCGCTGGTGGTGACCGCGCCCGGTGTGGCGTTGTTGAGGTAGCTGCCGGTGCCGAGTGCGCCATTGCTGCCATAGCCCCATGCGGCCAGCGTGCCATCGGCGCAGAGCGCCAGGTTGTGCTGGTAGCCAGCGGAAATAGCGGTGACTGACTTGCCGGCCAGCACACCCAAGGGACTGACCAAGACCGGCACCGAGATGTAAGTGCCCGAATTGCCGCCGGATTCGCCATAGTTATTGGACCCCCACGCCACCAGCGTGCCATCGGTGCACAGGGCCATGGCATGGGTGTTGCCCGTGGTGATGGCGGCCACCAGTTTGCCGGCCAGAACCCCGGTGGTGGTGACGTTGACGGGGGAATTGGTTTCAGTGCCGAGTGCGTTGTTGCCGAGCTGGCCATTGCCACTGCTCCCCCAACTGACGGGCTTGCCGTCGGCACACAGGGCGAGACTGAATGCGGTGCCTGCGGAGATCGCGATGACGGTCCGGCCGGCAAGCACGCCGGAGGTGGTGACGGCCACCGGCACGCTGCTGTCGGTGTTGGTGCTGTTGCCAAGCCGCCCGTTGCCATTGGAACCCCAGGCAGCCACGGTACCGTCCGCGCACAGCGCCAGGCTGTGTTCGTAACCGGCAGACACCGCAATGACGGTTTTGCCGGCCAGCACGCCGGAACTGGTGATATTCACCGGCACGCTGCTGTTGGTGGTGGAGCTATTGCCGAGTTGGCCGTAATTGTTGCGACCCCAGGCGGCGACGGTGCCGTCCGCGCAGAGGGCGAGAGTGAAATAATTCCCGGCGGAAACACTCACGATGGTCTTGCCGGCCAGCACTCCCGTGTTGACCACCGCGGTGGGCACCCGCAGCACCGAGGTGTTGCCGGCACCGACTTGGCCGAGGGCGTTGTTGCCCCAGCCGTAGGCCTTGGGTTCGGCCCAATGCAGGACCAGATCATTGCCGGTGCCGCCGTAGTAGTTCGCGGCAAACCGGAACGCGGCACCGTTGTAGCTGAGGCTCACCACCTGGCCCTGCGCGAGGTTGGAGAAGCGGCCGCCGATGAAACCCAGCCCCGTGTTCTTCACCACCGTGAGATTGGAGCCCACCGCCGGCACAAAATTCAGGCTGAAGTTCACCGAATTGCCGGTGGCGGTGTAACTCGAAGCGGTGACGGGCACCGTGGCGGCGGAATCGAACGTCGCATTGACCACCGCGCCGAACGCGGGCGATATGAGCGCGAAACCGGCCAGCACCGCCAGCCTGAGGATGCCAATGGCTGAGTGGATCATGGGCACTCGGGCTAACGCCGCCGCCGCTGCTTGTCAATCCCCAATCAGCGCCTCAAACCATTCGCTTGTCACCTTTTCGCCCCTCGCGACCCGGATGACCCTTCTGAATCGCTTGAAGATTTACCGCTTAGGTCATTCTTCGATCATGAAGCCGACCTTGATAGTCACCTGCCAGCGGCGGATCTTGCCTTCGGTGATGCTGCCGCGGGTTTCAGTCACTTGGGATCCTTGCTGCGGTCCTTGGGATCTTTGCCCGGGTCTTTCTTGCCCGGTTGCGGCGGAGTGATTTCCGGAGCGCTCCGCCGTGGAGCCACGTCGGGCTTGACCGGGGCGGGCGGCACCACTCGTTCGCGCGGTGCCCGCGGCACCTGCGGCGCTTGGGGGGCCTGGGGCACCTGAGGCGGCGCGACCTTCTCACGCGGCACCACGTCCGTCTTGCGGGGAACAACCGGCTGCGGTGGCACGGGCGGCACGGTCCTCCCCTGGGGCGTCACGTCGCTCTTGCGGGGCACCACGTCCGTTTTGCGGGGCACACTTGGCACAGTCTTGTCCTGGGGCGTCACGTCGCTCTTGCGGGGTATTGCGTCCGTTTTGCGGGGCACGCTTGGCACGGTCTTGTCCTGGGGTATCACGTCCGTCTTGCGGGGCACGCCTGGCACGGTCTTGTCCTGGGGTACCACATCCGTCTTGCGGGGCACGCCTGGCACGGTCTTGTCCTGGGGCAACACGTCGCTCTTGCGGGGCACCACATCCGTTTTGCGGGGCACGCCTGGCACGGTTTTGTCCTGGGGTATCACGTCCGTTTTGCGGGGCACACTTGGCACCAGTTTGTCGCGCGGCGCCACGTTGGTTTTGTTAGAGTCAGGATTGGGTACTGCCTTATCCGGGCCCACGGGGCGCTCGGGGGTATTGGACTTGGGGAGGACTTTCAGATCGGTCTTGGGTGTCGGGGGCAGTGCGGGAGGCATTTCGCCCTTCTTGAACTGTGTGGTCGCCTTGCCGACGATCGGGGATTTATTCAATTTGACGGTGGCCGGTTGGATGGCCGCAGCGGGATTGCCAGCGCTAGGGACACCGCCCTTGGCCTCCAGAGTGCGGCGCTGCTCGCGGGATTTTTGAACTTCCTGCCCCTGCAGGGCCAGCTTTTGGCGATCTGCCTGAGGCACTGCCTGGAACCTCAGCGCGCTGTCTTTACGCTTCGACAGTTGATCGATGGGCGTGGCCATCGCCGCGTGGTTGAATTTGGTGTCCGCAGGGGCGGTCTCGAGCGTTTTGAGGGCGGCCCAAGTGCGAGGCGGCCGGGCGTTCTCGTGGTCGCGGCGGAACTGATAGGTTTGCTCGACATCCTTCACCCACTCGCGGTCTTGGCGGTGCTCCCAGCGCTGGTGGGCGAAGATCGGGTCGTAGCCGGAGCGGTTGGTTTGATAAGAAACCGCGGCGATAAACCCGCCCTGGTGGTAACTCGGCGCATAATAATCGCCGAAGTAGTAGTGGTGGTAGCTCGGCCGCAGAAACAGTTGCTCGGTGAACAGGGCGAGATTGATCGCCACCAGCGGCGAGTAGTGGTAACCCGGCCGGGAATACACTCCCGCATTGAAATAGACCGGCGCAAACACCACACCGCGGCGCGCCACGCTGTAATCCCAGTAGCCATCGACGAAAACGTAGCCGCGGGGCGACCACACGTAGTGCGCCGGCATCCACGCCCAGTCCGCCCGACCGGGTGCCCAGTAGCCGGGGCGCCAAGCGTAGTGCTGTTGCCGCCAGATCCAACAGCCCGGCGTCCAGCCGGAGTCGATCGACGGAGCTGCGATGTTCGGGCCGTTCTCCACCGTCGCCGGCGGCGCCGGCAAATAGGTTGTCTCCCGCGCGGCGGCGTCGGCCCAGTAGCCCGATGTCCATTGGTAGCCGTCGGCGGTTTGCCCCCAATAGCCGGCCATCCATTGGCGGCCGGGCGGCAGCGCGCGCCAAATGCCGCTGACCCACAGGAAGTCGTTGCGCTCGTCATCCCAAGCCCAGTAACCTGGGATCCAAGTCACGTTGTTACCTTCCGGGCGCTCTGCTGGCGGCAGTTCCTCAATCGCTTCAGGCGGGGCCTTGGGCGCCACCACACCCGGCTCGGGATTGAAGGTGACCACTCCGGCAAACGCCTCGTGGACCGGTCCGCGGGTCAGGACCTGGGCGTCTTGGGCATCGGCATCAGTGGTGGCGGCATCGGCGGCGTCTTGCGCTCGGCACGGGGTTGGCTGCCAAGTGATCGCAGCGACGCCTGCCAGCAGCGTGGCCAGCCAGACGTTGGAGGCGCGTCGCAGGCTGCCACGACCGCCGGGCGGTGGGCAGGCAGGCTGCCGGGATTGGCGGCCTGATGCAGTTGCGGCGGCGGGATGACGAGCGGCGAACAAAATTTTCTTAGTCATGGCGGTGCCGACAACCTAGCGCCCACTCCGGCATTTTGCAATCACGGCTTGCGGCGAGACGCGCTAGTCCAGCAGCGCGCAATGTTCGATATCGCCGAGGCCGAGGGGGATGTTGCGGATTTTGAGCAACAGCGGCAGGCGGCGGTCGATCTTGGGCGGTTCCTCGGCCAGCATCAGGATGCCGGTGAACTCGTGATCGAACTCGCGCAATTTGAGGCAAACGCGGCGGCCGACGGGCACGCCCCACTCGCGGCGGATCAACAGCAGACGGGCCTCGCGCTGCTGCCGCCAATTATCAAAGCCATTGGTGTTGCCGGCATCGAAGTCCAGCAGCCCTTGGGAGTCCTCATCATTCATGGTGGAAATCCCTATTTCGGGATGGAGGCGTCGAGTTGCTCGAGCGCCAGCACGGTGTAGGCAGTGATCAAAATCGGGTTGGATTCCATGAAGCGGCCGTCATCATTGACCCAGGAGCCGTTTTCGCGCTGGCGGGAGAGCAGGGTTTTGCCGAGGTCGTTGCGCCAGTCCACTTCGGTGCCATCGGCGAGTTTGAGGGTGTTGAGGTTGGCGGCGGTGAGGGCTTTGGCCATGGTTTGATAGTAGTAATACAAGCCTTGGAGTCCCATGCCGGGGTTTTCCTTGACGGAGTAGTTCTTACCCAGCCATTCCTTGACGGCCACCACCCGCGGGTCGTCGGCACTGACCTTGGCATAGATGAAGGAGAGCAGGCCGGCATAGGACATCGAGCCATAGGAGCGGAGGGCGCTGCGGTCGTTGGCGAGCTTGTCCTCGCCGGCCTTGCTTTCGGTGGGCGAATAAGCGAAGCCGCCCTTGTTTTTAGGATCGTTGGAAGCTTTTTCCTGATCGTTGGTTTCCTCGAGGTTTTGGCAGCGTGAAATGAAGGTGATGGCCGCGCCCCAATCGAGATCGGGCTGGCTGCCGAATTTGCCGTCGTCGACGATTTTTTTAGACAGGGCGAGGGCTTCGATGGCCAGATAGGTGTTTGACAAGTCGGTGTGGTCCTTCTTGGAGCCATAGCCGATGCCACCGTCGTTGAGGTTGTCGGTTTTACCTTTTTCGCCGAGGTCCCATTGGTTGTCGATGAGGTGCTTGCGGGCCTTGACGGCGGCGGGCTCGTAGTCGGGGCGGCCGGCGGCGACGATGGCAGTGAGGGCGGTGGCGGTGTTGTAGACCGAGAGGCCGCGGTTGTAGATGCCGCCGTCATCCTTTTGTTGGGCCAGCAGCCAGGCGTAGCCTTTTTTCAGGTGTGGCGGCTGGTCGGCTTTGGGGTCAAGATTCGGATCGCGGGCGGCGGCGGTCAGCGCCAGCGCGGTGAAGGCGGGCAGGCCGTCGTCATCCCAGTAGCCGGCGGATTTTTGCTGCTCCTTGAGCCAGGCGTTGCCGCGGGCGATGGCCTGGCGCATTTCCTGTTGGAGCGAGACATAGCGGGAGGCATTGTCGGGGGCGGCGACGGCGAGGCCGACGCCAAGGAAGAAGAGAGCGGGGATGGCTTTCATGATGGGAGAGGGCGGTGGGTGGGGATCGGCGCGCTGCTGCGATTGTAGAGCGATGCGGACGCTGCCACTGGTACGTGGTGCCTACGCGATGCTTTACACCCGCGTTAGATCGCATGAGTGGCGGCCCGGGTCAAGGTTTCGGTATGGACAAGAATTGTCCGCCGGAGGTCGGGACTGGCCGGATTGTGCTCCTGGGAGGCATCGGCAGGACTGCCAAGTCGCTTACGGCCGGGCTGACGGCGTGTTGAGGGAGCGGCCGAATTTCTCCCAGTGGAGGCGGGTGAAGTGAAATTCCAGGGCATGCAGGGCGGATTCGTCGTCGGAGGCAGGAGTGACTGCGGGAAACGCGAGGGTTTGTTGGAGCCGGTTGCCGGTGAGGCGGAACAAACGGTGCAGGAGATCGGTTTGCAGGGTGTCCGGCTTGGCGACGGTGAACGAGAGGGTCTCG
>CAIVSK010000327.1 GCA_903908495.1 Akkermansiaceae bacterium | reverse complement strand
GGGATCCCCGCCCCGCCATCCCGTGGCGGGCAATACGGTCAGTCTAGTGAAGTCCGCCAAGCAGATCGCATACTACTCGGAAGCCCCTTCGACAAAGGGGTGAGCAAGTTGAATTTCCCAAATTCGTGGCAAACAAACCCCTGAAATACTGATTAGTACTGATCACACTGAGAAGAAATTGACAAATATTTCAGTGATTTCAGTCGGAAAATTCGTCACGATTCATCCCCCAGGAAACCCTGGCGTGCCCGCAACATCAGGCGAGGATGCCGGAGACGATTTTAGCGGGTTCGACGCCGGTCAGGCGGATGTCGAGGCCCTGGCTGCGGAGGCTCATGCGCTCGTGGTCGATGCCCAGCAGGTGGAGCATGGTGGCATGGAAGTCGCGGATATGGACCGGATCCTTGACGATGTTGTAGGAGAAATCGTCGGTCTCGCCGTAGGTCATGCCGCCCTTGACGCCGCCCCCGGCCATCCAAATGGAGAAATTTTTCGGGTGGTGATCGCGGCCGTAGTCGTCGCGGGTGAGGGTGCCCTGGCTGTAGACGGTGCGGCCGAATTCGCCGCCCCAGACGACGAGGGTGTCATCCAACAAGCCGCGGGCCTTGAGGTCCTGGACGAGGGCGTAGCATGGCCGGTCTACATCCATGCACTGGGAGCTGATGTGTGCGGGCAGGGTGCCGTGCTGGTCCCAGCCGCGGTGATAAATCTGGGTGAAGCGGACGCCGCGTTCGGCCATGCGGCGGGCCAGCAGGGCGCAATGGGCGAAGCTGCCGGGTTTTTTCACGTCGGGGCCGTAGAGTTCGCTGATGCGCTCGGGTTCTTTGGACAGGTCGGTGAGTTCAGGCACCGACGCCTGCATGCGGAACGCCATTTCATACTGCGCGATGCGGGTGAGGGTTTCGGGGTCGAGGCAGGTGTCCGCCTCCTGCTGATTGAGGGCGGCGAGGCTGTCGAGCATGCGGCGGCGGGTGGCGCGGTCGAGGCCGGGTGGGTCGTCGAGGAATTGGATGCCGCCGCCGGTTGGGCGGATGGCGACGCCGCTGTGTTGTGACGGCAGTTGGCCGCTGGACCAGAGGCGGGCGGAGATGGCCTGGACGTTGGAGTTGGGATTCGAGTGCTGGGCGTGGAGGACGACGAAGGCGGGCAGGTTTTCGTTCATCGAGCCGAGGCCATACGAGAGCCAGGAGCCGATGCAAGGTCTGCCGGGGTTCATGTTGCCGGTATTGATCAGGGTGTTGGCCGGTTCGTGGTTGATGGCCTCGGTGTGCATCGTCTTGATGACACACAGGTCGTCGGCCATTTTTGCGGTCCACGGCAGCAACTCGCTGAACCAGGTGCCGCCCTGGCCGTGTTGGGCGAACTTGAACTTGGAGGGGGCGACGGGAAAGCGCGCCTGGCCGGAGGTCATGCCGGTGAGGCGCTGGCCCTTGCGGACGGATTCGGGCAGGTCGACGTCGAAGAGCTTGTCCAGGCCGGGTTTGTAGTCGAGCAGGTCGAGTTGCGACGGAGCGCCCAACATGAAAAGGTAGATCACCCGCTTGGCGGTGGGTGCAAAGTGGGGCAGCAACTTGTCGACGGCCAGCGCGGAGCGGGTGTCGCCGCGCAGGCTCTCGCCGAGCAGGCTGGCGAGGGCGGCCACGCCCAGGCCGCGCGCGGAGTGGCCGAAGAAATCGCGGCGGGTGAGGGAGCGGTGGTAGGATTCGCAGGCCATGGGGAGGGTGGGTTGGATTAGCGGTTGAGGGTCTCGTCGAGGTTGAGGGCGTCGCTGGCGATGAGCGTCCAGGCAGCCAATTCAGGCGCGGCGATGGCGGGATCGGCGACCTGCTCGCCATAGGTGATGAGTTTTTTGGCAGCGTCCGGGGACTGGCTGAAGGTGGCCCGGAAATCAATGAGAGCGGCGGTGAGCACCGGCATTTCGGCGGGATTTGGCGGGCGGGCCAGCACGCGCCGATAGAGGCAGTCGAGCCGCTCGGCATCGGTGGTTTTCTGTTTGAGGATGTGCTCGGCGAGAACCCGCGCGGCCTCGACAAACTGGATGTCGTTCAAGGTAACGAGGGCTTGGAGGGGGGTGTTGGTGCGTTCGCGGCGGACCGTGCAAGTTTCCCGGGACGGGGTGCCGAACGCCTCCAGCGACGGGTGCGGGGCGCTGCGTTTCCAAAACGTGTAGAGGCTGCGGCGGTAGAGGGCCTCGCCGGAATCGCGGGCGTAGTTGCGGGTGTTGGACTCCATCATGGCCACGGATTCCCAGACGCCGTCGGGTTGATAGGGTTTGACGCTGGGGCCGCCGAGTTTGGTCACCAGCAGGCCGCTGACGAAGAGGGCCTGGTCGCGAATCATCTCGCCGTCCAAGCGTTGGCGGGGGCCGCGCGACAGGAGTCGGTTGGCCGGGTCTTGTTCCAACTTGGCCGGGGTGGCACCGCCGGATTGGCGGTAGCTGGCGGAGGTCACCAACAATTTTATCAAGCGTTTCACGTCCCAGCCGCTGTCGCGGAACTCGAGGGCCAGCCAGTCGAGTAATTCGGGATGGAGCGGCCGCTCGCCCATGACGCCGAAGTCGGCCGAGGAGGCCACCAGACCGGTGCCGAAGAGTTGTTGCCAGAACCGGTTGACGGTGACGCGGGCGGTGAGCGGGTGATCGGGGTGGACGAGCCAGCGGGCGAGGCCGAGGCGGTTTTTGGGATCGTCCTTGGCGATGCGCACGCCGAAGACGGCGGGGACATCGGCGCTCACCTGGGCCTTTTTCTGGGTGTAATCGCCGCGGTTGAGGATGAATGCGGACGGCGCTTCGGGGTTTTCGGCCATCACCAGGGTGGTCACGGCGCGCTTGTCGATGGCGTCGCGTTCGGCCTGCAGGGCGGCCAGCTCGCGGCGCAGCGCGGCGGCCGGGGTGGCATCGCCTTTAATGTTGGCCACGAGGATCGCCCGCAGCGCCGGATCCATGGCGGCTGGGGCGAGCGTGGCGAGGTGGGGCCGGAAGGCGGCGAGGGCGATGGCCGGCACCTCGGCAGCGGTGAGGGCGCGGGGGTAGAGGCGGAGGTCGTGCAAGGCCGCGTTGCGCAGTGCTTGGCCGGGGGTGCGGCGGGCGACTTGGACGGGTGCCGGGTTATTGAGCGGGCCGGTGAGCGAGTCGCTGTCGATGCGCGCGGTGATGGCCCGACCGTTGAGGTAGAGTTTGACGCCGGCGGCTTTGGAGGACCCGTCGTAGGTGACCAGCACGTGGGACCACTCGTTGGGCGGGAGTTTGGCTGTCGAAATCACCTTGATGGCGTTGCCGGGCCAACTGTGGATCAGGTGGGCACCAAAGGCGTTGTTTTCAAACCATAGGTCCCAACCGGCGAAGGCGTGGGTTTCATCCATCCGCGAAAACAAGGCTCCGGCCAGGTTCTCGCCGCGGACCCACGCGCCGTACGAAAACGCCTGGGTGGCCGGGTAGTCGGCAAAGTCACCCAGTGCGGCGGTGAAATTCTCACCGGGTGCCAAAGCCGCCACCGGCCCGTGTTGCACCCATTGGTAGGTTCCGCCGAAGGTCGCTTGCGCGGCCTGGCCACCGAGGGTGAAGCCGGCCGAGCCACCGCTGCCCTCGGCGGCGGCCAGGGCCATGAGCGTGTCGGCCGGGGCCTCCGGCAGGGTGGCGGCGGCGGTTATCGCGGCGGCGAGGGCGGCATTTTGCTGTTCGGCCTCGGTGGTTTCGGCGGCTTTCAACGCCTGTTGTTTGGCGGGCAGCAAGCGGGCGAGTTCCTGCGAGCGCGCGCTGTCCTCCGCCGTGGCGAGCTTCAGGTTGGGCGGGTGGTCGGCCGAGTTGCCATCGAGGGCGGCCATCGGGTTGTTGCGGAAAAACGCGGTCAGCTGATAGAAATCCTTCTGCGAGATCGGGTCGAACTTGTGGTCGTGGCAGGCCGCGCAACCGGTGGTGAGGCCGAGCCAGACGGCCGAAGTGGTTTCCACGCGGTCTTTGGCGTAGGTGGCGAGGTATTCATCGGCGATGGCACCGCCTTCGCCGGTGGTGGGCAGGCAGCGATGGAAGCCGGTGGCGACTTGTTGCTCGATGGTCGGATTGGGCAGCAGGTCACCGGCGAGTTGTTCGATGGTGAACTGGTCGAACGGTTGATTGGCGTTGAACGCCTTGATGACCCAGTCGCGGTAGGGCCAGATGCTGCGGTAATTGTCGATGTGAATGCCGTGGGTATCGGCGTAACGGGCGGCGTCGAGCCAATAGCGCGCCTGGTGTTCGCCATAGGCGGGGGTGGCCAGCAAGCGATCGACGGCTTGCTCGTAAGCGTCGGGGCGGGTGTCGGCGAGGAAGGCGTCCACCACATCCGGCGCGGGCGGCAGGCCGGTGAGATCGAGGGTGAGGCGGCGCAGCAGGGCGGCCTTGTCGGCTTCGGGGGCGGGTGCCAGCTTGTCTTTGAGGAGGCGTGCGAGGATGAAGTTATCGACCGGGTTTTTGGGCCAGGAGGAATCGGGCAGGGCGGGGACAGGTGGCCGCGTGGGTGGGATGAGCGACCAATGTTCCTCGTAGTTGGCACCTTGATCGATCCATTTCTCAATCAGGCCGAGCTGCCGGGCGGAAATGACCTTGTGGGCGGCCGGCGGCGGCATCACCTCCTTGGGGTCCGTTTGGCGCAGCCGCCGCACCACCTCGGAGGCGGCCGCCTGGCCCTTGATGATCGCCGGCTGGCCGCTTTTCAGCGGTTTGAAGGCAAACTCGGCGCGGTCGAGGCGCAGGTCCGCCTTGCGCGAGCCGGAGTCGGGGCCGTGGCAATAGTAACAATTTTCCGAGAGGATCGGTTGGATGTGGGTGTTGAAGGTCACCCGCTCCGGCAACGTTGCTCCTGTGGTGGCGGGCGCGGCGCGGACCGGCACTTGTGCTTCCCCGGTGAAAATGGCCTGCCAGTTCGTGCCGGGCCAACCTTTCCACGACACGCCGGGCGCGCAGCGCAGCCCGACGACGGCACCGCCGGCGAGAACCAAAGATCCGGCCAGGGCGAGTGAGCTGGGAAGTTTCATGGCAAGGGGCGTTTACGGTTTGTTAGGAAGAGCGGGTGGGGCGGGCGCGTCCTTGGCCGGGGCTTCGCCCGGTTTGGGAGCGTCGGGCAGGCCGAGGTTGACGTCCAGCCCGGGGATGGCGGCGCGCAGTTGGTCGGCACCAGCGGCGCTGACCTTCGATTGCCAGAGGAAAATTTTCTTCAAATTCTTGAGTCCTGCGAGCTGCGGCAGGCCGGCGTCGGTGACTCCGGTGGCGTAGAGGTTGAGGTTTTCTAACGACGTCAGTGTGGCCAGGTGCTGCAAGCCGGCGTCGGTGAGGGCGGTATTCTGGAGTTGCAGGACGCGCAGCTTGGTGAAGGGGGCGAGGGCAGCCAGGCCGGCATCGCTGACCTTGGTTTGTTGGAGTTCCAGGGCCACGATGCTGGCGGCGAGCGGGGCGAGCGCGCTGAGTTGGGCATCACCCACCGCGGCAAAGTTGGTGCCCGGGGCATACGCGAGTTCCGGCTTGCCGGGCACCACACAGGCAAGGCTGCCCGGCAAGTTGCTGCGCAAGGTGGCGAGAGACGCATCGAGCGCTGCCGCCTCGGAGCGGGCCTTGGCCTCCTGGGATTTGCGCTGGGCCGGGGTCAGCAGGGACTCGAGGGTGGCGCGCTGTCCGGGGGATAGGTCGAAGTCGCCGGCGGTTTTGTCGGCGGGGGCGCCCACTTCGATCCAGTAGGTCAGCGCGGCGAGTTGGGCGGCGCTCGGTTGCGGTTTGCCTTTCGGCGGCATGTGCTTGTCGTCGTCGGGGTCGAGCTGGAGGTATTTCATCAGCAACCCTTGCTGCGGGTTGCCCGGCTCAATGGCCGCCCCGCTCGCCCCGCCTTTGAGCAGGCCCGCCAAACGGTCAAGGCGCAACCCCCCTTTCGACTTGCCCTCATGGTGGCAGGAATTGCAGCGCTCCTCCAGGATCGGCTGCACCACATCCTCCCACAACCGGCGTTGCTCGACGGGTTTGACCGCGGCCACCGACGCGTCGGCAGCGGGTTTGGGCGACAGGCCGATGAACTGGCGCAGGCAGTCGGGCGCGTTCTCGGTCAGATAGGTCTCGCCGTGGGTGAGGCTCGCGCCGTAGTGGCCGGTCACCGCGAGGACGGCGCAGGTGACGGTGAGGATGGCATTGGCGACGCCGCAGAGAAATCCCGTGCCGATGCGGCCCGAGGAAAGCCGGAAAACGAGCGCGAGGTTGGCACCCAAGGCGGTGGCGGCCCCCGCCCACAGATGGCGGCCCAGCAGGTTTGGCTCATACCCGCCGCTTTGCGCCAGCAACCACCCGCAAGCCACCGCCAGCGTGCATCCCAGCGCGCCCCATGCCAGCACCGTCGTCACCGTTGCGGAGTCGGGGCGCGGCAGCACTCGCCGCAGCCCGGGCAGGCGGGCGGCCTCGAAGGCCAGCGCGACGAGCAACAGGACGATGGGGAAATGCAGCACAAAGGGGTGAAAATGTCCCAGCCAGCGGGCCGTCTCCGCAGCCCCGGGAGCCCAGGCAACCTTATCGATCAAGGGCGCGGCAATCGCCAAACCGAGGCCCAGCGAGGCGAGCATCAGCCAGCGGAGGCGGGCGACGGGTTTGGCGGGAGTGGCTGAGGGTGGCTCCATGCGGTGATGAGGGGTGGGGGCGCTTGGCTGGGGTGGCATTCGTTTACTCTCGTTCATAAACGCGGAAAAGCCCCGGATATTGCAGCGCAATCAAGAAGGGAGAATCCTTAATCTCGATCATCAAGCTTTTCAATAGCCTGATGATTTACCGCAGAGCCGCAAAGATCGCATAGGGAAATGGCTTTTCGGGAAAATTCCGGCATTGCTCGGCGGTCCTTTCCGCGCTTTGAGTCGAACGCTTGCGGCCGCGGATGCAGCGGGCGCAAGAAAATCCTCGTCATGGAGGCCGGTTTGCGGCCAGATTCGGCCGTGATCCATTGCACCGCCATCGTCTCACCGTTAGCCAAGCTCGCTGCCAACGTCCGGGTTGGGCCGTATTGCCTGATCGGCCCGCAGGTGGAGCTGGGTGAGGATTGCGTGCTGCATTCGCACGTGATTATCGAAGGCAGCGCGAAAATCGGTCGCGGCAACGAATTTTTCCCGTTTGCGGTCATCGGCGGCAAGACCCAGGACCTGAAGTACCTGGGCGAACCGACGTTTTTGGAAGTGGGGGACCACAACGTGTTCCGCGAGAGCGTCACCATCCACCGGGGCACCGGCGGGCAGGCCCCCACCCGCATCGGGTCCCACAATTATTTCCTCTGCCATGCCCACGTCGCCCATGATTGCCAACTCGGCGACCGCATCATCATGTCCAACAACGCCACCCTCGGCGGCCACG
Organism: Akkermansiaceae bacterium; assembly: GCA_903908495.1. Classification (GTDB taxonomy): domain Bacteria; phylum Verrucomicrobiota; class Verrucomicrobiia; order Verrucomicrobiales; family Akkermansiaceae; genus Luteolibacter. The sequence continues at coordinate 7,794 of CAIVSK010000327.1, read as the reverse complement.
TCACCGTGGACGATCATGCCATCTTGGGCGGCCTGTGCGCGGTGCATCAATTCAGCCGGGTGGGCCGGCACGCGATGGTAGGTGGCCTAGCCAAAGTGCAGCAAGACGTGCCGCCCTTCACGATTGCCGACGGCAATCCTGCCGTCACCCGCGGGCTCAACCTGGTCGGCTTGCAACGCCGCGGTTTCCCGGACGAAGCCATCCGTGCCCTCAAGTCCGCCTATAAGAAACTCTTCCTCAAAAAGGACACCAACCTCGCCATGGCCATCAGCTCACTCAAGGCCATGCATGCCGCCGCAGACCCGCAAGTGACCCATCTCATCCAATTCATCGAATCCTCCCAACGCGGGGTGACCCGATAATAAGACAGAAGACAAGAGGAAGAAGCGCCACGCGAGATCCTGCGGCTCTTCATTTCTTGTCTTGCAGCGCAGCGGTCTGCTGTCTCGTAGCGCAGCGATCTGCTGTCTTCTGTCTTGCACCGCGTCGTCTCGCAATTATATTGACCTCCCCGGCACTCCCGCTTTTCCCATGCACCCGTCTTCCCTTGCCAAATACCGACCGTTCCCAGCGGTCTCACTGCCTGACCGCACCTGGCCTGATAAAACCCTGACGCACACGCCGGAGTGGTGCTCGGTGGACTTGCGGGATGGCAATCAGGCACTGCCCCAACCGATGTCGGTGGAGGAAAAACTCGAGTTTTTCGATCTGCTGGTGCGGGTGGGCTTCAAGCAGATCGAGGTCGGTTTCCCGTCTGCTGCCGAGACCGAATTCAATTTTCTGCGCCGCCTCATCGACGAGCAGCGCATCCCGGACGACGTCACCGTGCAGGTGCTGGTGCAAACCCGCGAGCATCTGATCCGCCGCAGCTTCGAGGCCATCGCCGGCGCCAAACGCGCCATCGTGCATATCTATAACTCGACTTCGCCGCTGCAGCGCCGGGTGACCTTTGGCAATGCCTCATGCGAGGACATCAAGCGCATCGCCATCGAGGGTGCCGAGTTGGTCAAGTCCCTCGTGCCCAGCGTGCCGGGCACCGAGGTGGTCCTGCAGTATTCCCCCGAGTCATTTTCTGATACCGAGCTGGATTTCGCCCTCGAGTGTTGCAATGGCGTCATCGACGTCTGGCAGCCCACCCCCGAGCGCAAAATGATCATCAACTTGCCCGACACCGTCCAGTGGACCACCCCCAACGTCCACGCCGACATGATCGAGTGGATGTGCCGCCACCTCGCCCGTCGTGAGTCGATCATCGTCTCCCTCCACACCCACAACGACCGCGGCACCGGCGTCGCCGCCACCGAGCTGGGCCTGATGGCCGGGGCCGACCGCGTCGAAGGCACCCTCTTCGGCAACGGCGAACGCACCGGCAACCTCGACATCGTCACCGTCGCCCTCAACCTCAACAGCCACGGCATACCAACCGGTCTGGATTTTTCCGACCTGCAATCGTTGCGCACGGTGTACGAGCGGGTGACGCGTTTGAATGTGCCGGAGCGGCAGCCTTATGCGGGCGAGCTGGTGTTCACGGCGTTTTCCGGATCGCATCAGGATGCGATCAAGAAGGGGCTCGATCTGCGGGCGGCAGAGCTCAAGACCGGCCCGCTGCCGTGGGCGGTGCCGTATCTGACGATCGATCCGCAGGACATCGGGCGCTCGTACGAAGCGATCATCCGCATCAACTCGCAGTCCGGCAAGGGTGGGGTCGCCTACGTGTTGGACCGTGAGCACGGGTTCGACCTGCCCAAGACGATGCACCCGCAAGTGGGCAAACGGATCTACGATTTGGCCGACCACCACGGCCGCGAGCTTTCCGTCGATGAGATCCGCGATGCGTTTTTCCGCGAATTTGTCAACCTGACCAGTCCGTTGGATGTGACGGATTACGAGCTGATCCACCACACCACCGAGCGCGGCCGGGTCCAGTGCAAGGCCATCATCCTGCTGCGCGGCGAGCAGCGCAATATTGAGGGCCTCGGCAATGGTCCGATCAATGCCTTCGTCCAAGCCCTTGAAGCCGTTGGCCTCAAGGACTTCAAGGTCACCGACTACCGCTCGCACGCGGTGCGCGGCGGCTCGGACGCCAGTGCCGCCGCCTACGTCCAACTCCAGCACGACGACGGCCGCCTGCTGTGGGGAGCCGGGGTGGATCCCTCGATCGAAATGGCCGGGCTCAAGGCCTTGGTCAGCGGCTGGAATTTGTTTCGCTGAGGCCCTAAGACGCAAGACTGGAGTCTTATTCCAAATAGCCCACCGGCGGCTTCCGCGGCAGGGTGTCGCCCTTGAGCGGATAGAAGGCGAACGGGCGCTGGCTGCGCTTGTCGATGAGGACGAGGATATCCGTGCCAAAGTCCGCGGCGGTGGCTGCGGGGCCGGAACGCCGGGAAAGCCTGATGATCACGCAGCGGTCTTGATAGAGCTTGGCGTGGATGGGGGTGGGCGCGTCATCCTGCAAAGCCACCAGCCCCGCCAGTCCGCTGACCACCGCCGGTGGCAACCTGACCATGGTGCCATCGGCCAGGACGCGGCCTTTGAAAAATTGGTCCACCGGGCTTAGCAGGGCATTGTCGCACAGCGCCAGCGCCTGTTGTTTGGTCGGATAGGGGCCGTCATACTCAAGCGACGCGGGACCGAAGCAGCGGCACATGAGCAGCACCCCGGAGTTACGGGTGGCGATGGAGAGCCAATCACTGGCCTCCACCGGACCAGCGCCGCTGCTGCGGGGGCAACGATTGGTGGGATCGGGGTTGTAGGATTCAAGATCGGGCAAAGTGCGCGAGCGCAGGACCGGTGCCCCGTTCACATAGGCTGCCACCCCGGCGATGAAAAAGCCGCTCACCGGGTTGAGGACCAACACCAGCGCGAGGGCCAACCGGGCGCGCTGGCACCAGACGCGCCGCAGCACAACCGGCAGGGCCGGAATGACCAGATAGGAGAGCGGCCCGAGAAACGCCAGCAGCCAGCACGCCGCCAGCAGCAACAGGGCGCGGAGCCATGACTGGCGCGGAAATCGGATGAGTTTTTTCATGCAAGAGTTGGGAACCGGAGCTGCGGGCGGGCATGGCCGCAGGGCGCTTCAGGCTCAACGCAGGCTGGCGCATCGCCCGCATCCTCGCAAGGGAATATCCGTCAGGGACCAAGGCAGCGCGCCCGGTTTAGCCAAACCGGCGTGGCGGGCTTCGCCCTTCCCGCCGCACTCCACACCTTGGCTGCGCAGGGGCAGCTCAAGTGTGGACGGCTGCCGGCTAGCGGATGCGGATCTCGAGGGTTTCGCCGGCCGTTAGAACCACTTCCTGTTGCAGGCGGATCACCAGTCGGCGGCCGCTGGACTCAGCCGTCACGGCGAGCGGCACGGCGGCCTGCGTTACGGTCAGTGCGGGCGCATTTCCGGCGGCGGGAAGTTCCAGTGCGATGCTTTTGAGGCGCAGGCTGCCGTGGCGCAGGGTGAGGCTCGCGTCGCGGCCGCCCGGCGCGTCGTGTTGGCTGAAGGTGCCCCAGCCTTCCGGCGCGGTGAAGGCGCAGCGGAAGTTGCCGGGAGTCAGGCGCGGGGCAAATCCGATGTGGCCGTTAGGCCCGTGGTTCTCGAAGCCGCAGGCTGCCAGATAGACGCCGTAGCTGGCCATCGAGCGGGCATAGTGGTCGCCGCATTCCACTTCGTTCCATGGATTGCGGCGCGACGCGTGATAGCGGTCGTGGACGGCGCGGGTGACGGCGAGGCCTTCCTGCACCATGCCTTCCCACAGCATGTGGCCGGCGACCTGATATTCGAAGCCGTTCATGCACTCGTTGAAATAGCCGGCGAAGGTGTTATTGCCGCCGCCCTGGGCCTGGTTGAAATCCCAATCCTTGCGCGGGAACGTGCACATCAACAGGCCCGCCTCGCCCGCCATCGCATACCAGCGGCCGGCCGTGTAGCGCGCCCGGTACGGGCCGACGTCGGGACTGAAGTTATACTTCCACAACGAGCGCAGCGCGGATTGGGTTTCCTTTTGCGGAAACACCCGCGGCAGGCCGACTTGGAAGGCCCAGCTCTGCCCCATGACCTGGTCGATCTCGCAGCCGGTGCCGGAGTTGATCGTGTTGGCACGCGCCGGATCGACCTTGTTGATGAAATAGTCGCCGTCGAACAACTCACTCACCAGCATGGCCTGGCCCTTGAGTGCGATGGCCCGGCACTTGGCGGCGAAGTCGGCGTCGCCCGTCTCGTCGGCCATTGCGGCGGCGGCCAGCAGGGCTGCCTGATAGAGGCCGCTCAGCCAGGCCACCGCGCCGAACCAATCGGCGTCGAGGGTGTTGTGCTGGTTGCCGCGGATCAGGCCGTCGCCATCGCCGTCCTTGTTGATGAGCCATTCGGTGGCGCGGCGGATCGCGGGCCAGTTGCGGTGCAGGAAGGCACCGTCCGCGCTCATCTGGTGTTCGCGCAGCGCCCGCAGAATCGAGCCGGCCTGGGCGTCGATGGCCGGGATGTTGTTGTTTTCACCGCGAAAAAAGATGGCGCCGTCGGCTTGCAGGGCGAGGCCGAAGTCGACCTGTTCGCGCAAGCCGCGCTCGAGGTCGGGGAACAAGCGCGCCGCCGCATGGGCATACTGCCAGACGTGGCCGCAGGTGCCCTCGCAACAGCCGACCCCTTCCCACGCCCAAAACCGGCCCTCTCGGAAGCGCTGGCAGGTGGAGGTGGCCAAAATCGACGTGTTGAGCTGGGTGCGGTCGAGAAACCAATACGGCAGGGTCGAGTCATACCAGGTGTCGCGCCACAGCCGGGTGGCTTCCGTCAGACGCTGGAAGTTTTGCACCAGATAGGCGGCGACCGCCAGGGCCGAGGCGAATTTGGCGGCATACCAGCGTCCGCTATCGCGCACGCCGTTGATCTTCTGGTTGGGAAAATACCACGCCAGCACGAACTCGATGGTGGCCGAGGCCCCGGCCTCGAGCGCGAACTTGCGGCCGATCGAGCCGGTCAGCTTGGTGCCCAGCGGTGCCGTCCGGGCGTCGGAGCAGCTATCGGCCGGTTTGCCTAACAACGCCAACCCCATCGACCCGTAATCGGGCAAGTCTACCAAATTTGCGGCATCAGCCGGTTGGTCGGCGAGGGTGATGCGGCCGACGCCGATGTTGCCCCACTCGCCTTGTTGCGCGTCCACAATCTCCAGCCACGCTTCCTGGCCTTCCAGCTCCCGCAGGTCGAGGGATTGCAGGGTCATTAGGTTATTGCGGCGGCCGCTGGCGCTGCGCACCACCTTGCCATCGATGAGCAGGTTCACGCAGGTGCGCCCGGCGTGATCACCGCCGCCGACCCACAGCCGCAGGAAGTGGCGATCCAGCCTGAACTTACGGCTTGTTAGCTTGCCGCTCGCGTTATCGCGGGTGGTCACGTCGTTGCCCGGCGCGCAGGCATGGGAATTGGCGACGCGAGCGGTGTCGCCGCCGACGTCTCCCTGATAGGCCGGGATCGCGGATTTCAGCACGGGGCCGCTGCCAAAGGCGGTGCCCTCGACGCTCCACCCCTGATAGGTCGGCTTGCTCCAATCCTCAAACAAGATCTCAGGGCGCGGCGCAACTTTAGAGGCCGGGGGGGTGCTCACCGTGGCCTCGAGGAAAGTGAACCCCTCGCCCGCGACCCGCTTGATGTGCCGCGTGCCGGGCCGGTCCTGCCGCCCCTGGCACACCGCGTTTTCCAGCAGGCCGGTGAGTTCCAATTCGAGCATCTTCGGCGAGATGTTGTGCACGGTGAAGCGCAGCACGGTGGCGGGCAGGCTGGAGTCTGCGGTGTTGAGCGGAATGAACGGCGAAAATGCCTCGAGCGTCACCTCCACCGGCGCGGCGGAATCGCGGTATTGCACCAACGCCAGCGGGTATTCGCCGCGGAACGTCACGTTGCCGAAGCCGCTGCGGTCGAGCGCGCGGGGCACCCCGTCGATGGTCAGGTTGAACGCCTGTTCGACGGGCGACTCGGGTTTGGGCGGCTTGGCGTAATGGGCGTCGCCGGTGCCCAGATGGCGGTTGAAAATGTCCCACTGCCACAGTTTGCCGTCGCCGCCCAGATAGAGCTGGCCGGAGCAAAGGCCGCCGACGGGCATGCCGACGTAGCGCAAGTCCTCGCCGCGCAAGACTTCCGGCGTGCCGCGCTCGATCAACGAGGCCAGCCACTCCGGGCGCAATTTCTTGTCGGCCGGCACGAGTTGATCGAAGTCGTCGCGGGTGAACGGGCCGGCCATCGCCGGCCAGCGCGCGGCCACCAGCGAGAATCCGCCGAGGCTCAGGTCGCGGACGAATTGGCGTCGCGACCATTGGCGGAGGGTGGATTGGGAGGCGGCAGCGGGGGGCGTGGGCGGGTGTGGTTTCATAACGCGTGGCGAAGGCTGCTTACGCCCGCCACCCCGAAATCTTGCAGCAGGCCGAGACATCCTGCCTCCGGAGGAAATGACATGAGCTGAGGTGGAATTTGGCGGCGGGCAGGATGCTCGCGCCATGGGCGGTGCCTGGCGCAGGCCCCTGCTCCTCGAAGAGGGTCCGGCAGGATGCCGGCGCTCCCCGTGGACCGGGCATCCTGCCCGGATGCAACCGGACTCATTCAATTTTCCTCTGCGTTTCTTAGCGCAGTTTGCGGCTTTGCGGTGAGGTTTTCGAAGTTGCTTTCCTTTTCCCTCCCGGTCGCGCCGGCATCTGGTGCTGATAATCAGGAATTCTTTTGATTGACGGTCCCGAGAATTATCAGCAGCCTCCCCCGCATGACTTCGTTCCTACCTACGAACTGCGCGTTGTTGTTGGCCAATGCCGTCAATCTGGCGACAGTGGATTACGCCATTCTCCTGATTTACGTGGTGTTCGTTCTGGGCATCGGGTTTGCGTTGAAACGCTACATGAAGACCTCGGCGGACTTTTTGACGTCGGGCCGATCGATTCCGGCGTGGGTCACCGGGCTGGCATTCCTCTCGGCCAATCTGGGCGCGCTCGAGTTGGTGGGCATGACGGCGAGCGGGGCGAAGTACGGGATTGCGACCTGCCATTTTTATTGGGTGGGAGCGATTCCGGCGATGATCTTTCTGGCGGTGTTCATGATGCCGTTTTACTACGGCTCCAAGGCCCGCTCGGTGCCGGAGTACCTCAAGATGCGCTTCGACGAACGCACCCGCTGCCTGAATTCGATTTCCTTCGCGGTGATGACCATGTTCGCGTCGGGCATTTCGATGAACGCGCTGGCCAAGCTCCTCCACCAATTGCTGGGATGGAACTATGACGTAAGCCTGTGGATTTGCTCGGCCATCGTGCTCGCCTACGTCCTCAAGGGTGGCCTGACCTCCGCGATCTACACCGAGGTGCTGCAATTTTTCATGATCGTGCTCGGCTTCGCGCCGATTGTTTACCTGGGCCTGCAGGACGTCGGCGGCTGGGATCATCTGAAAGAGCTGCTGGGTGCGGTCGCCAAGAATCCCTCCGCGCTCGAGCTCAACACCCACACCTTCCAGCCGGATGCCTGGACCAGCGCGTGGAAGCCGCTGCTGGGAGGCCCCAGCCAGAATCCGATGGGAGTGGACCTGTTTGCGATGCTCTTCGGGTTGGGCTTCGTGCTGTCGTTCGGTTACTGGTGCACCAACTTCCTGGTGGTGCAGCGCGCCATGGCCGCCAAAAACATGAGTGCCGCACGCCGCACGCCACTCATCGCCGCCATCCCGAAAATGATCTTCCCGATCCTCGTCATCCTGCCCGGCATGATCGCCGCCGGCCTGGCCCTGACGGCCAAAGACGGCTACCGCTTGCCGCCCAAGCCGTTGGCCGCCGCGGAATACGCCAAGG
>CAIVSK010000326.1 GCA_903908495.1 Akkermansiaceae bacterium | reverse complement strand
GCGGTGACCTGTTCGGAACCGCGCAGCGGGCGACCGGTGGCATCAATGATCTGCGCCGTGACGAAGATGATGAGGTTGCTCTTGATCCGATTCTCCGCCTTGGATTGGAACAGCCGCCCGATGATCGGAATCGAGCCGAAGATCGGCACGCTGTCCTGCACGTTCTGCACATCCTCGCGGATCAACCCGCCGACGGCGACCGTGTAGCCGTCGTAGATGGAAAGCGAGGTGTTGACCCGGCGGGTCGAGAACACCGGCATCTCAATCCGGTTTTCGGTAATGACCACCGTGGTGGGATTGCCGAACACGTCGGTGGAGGGCGACAGGATCGGGCTGCCGTAGTTGATGAACCCTTCGAACTCAACGATCTCCGGAACGAAGCGCAGGTCGATGACGTAGTTGTTGTCGGCGATGGTCGGCTCGATTTCGAGGGTCACACCGGTGTTGCGGGTTTCCCACGCCGAGGGTGTCGCCGGGGTGGCAAAACCGCCACCACCACCGCCGCCGCCGCCCAACAGGTTGCCGCCGTTGTTGTTTTGTTGCGGCAATTGCGGGGGTTCGTATTCGGTGGCGTAGATAAATTCGCGGATGATTTGAATGGTCGCCTTTTGGCCGGGCTTGGCCGTGACCGAAGGAGCAGTCATCAGGTCGGTGCCTTTTTTCTGAGCCAGACCGCGCATGATCATCTGGACCTGACCGCCGGAGAACAGGCCGGTGACGGCAGCAACACCGGGTGCCACACTGGTGGAGCCAGACGTGCGTAACGGGTTGTTGAGGAGGGCGTCGATGCTGTTGCGATTGACGGCGCCGTCGCCGCTGCGGAGGCCGTTGGTCGAAACATTACTCGCTGCGCTGACAGGGTTGGAAGGAATCCCCGGGATGGAAACGCCGTTGACCGGATTGACGAAGTCGGCACCTGTGCGCTTCATGCCGTCGCCGGTGGTACCACCACTGCCGAACAAGGTGTTGGAACTCAGGCCGAAGGGAGTGACCAGCCAATCGAAGCTCAGTTCGTCGGTGTTTTCCTGCTTCACTTCCACGAACTTCGTGGTGATCTTGATCTGCTTGGGCTGGGAGATGGCATTGGCATCCACGAACGTCTCGATCTTGTCGAGTTCGGTGCTGGTGTTGATCACCAGCAGGCCGCCTGGACTCAGCGTGGCGGAGCTGCCCTCGCCGAAGGTGGCGATCTTCTTGAGCAGTTCGAGGATCGGCTTGTGGGAAGTGATGCCCGGTTTCGCGGCACCACCGGCCGCACCGCCGCCAAACGGATCAGGCGCTGCGGCCGCACCGCCTTCATCGCCGGTGTTGGCGGCAAGCGTGTCATAGAAACCTGGTGGCACCCGGAACGTGCGGGTGAACATCTCATTGCCGGTCTCGGTGCGCGGCACCAGAGTGACGGCGAAATCATCCACCTTGGAGCGCAGATTGGTGGCGTCGCAAATGTACTTGAGCGCCTGGCCGAGTGGAATGTTAGTGAGGCGCAGCGACTTGATGCGCAGCGAACCGGGGCTGGCACCGCCACCCAAGGCACCGCCGTCGGCAGGAGCCTCGACGCCGGCGTCGCCACCCGCCGCAGCATTCGGCTTGCGGATCAGGAAATTCACGCCCTTGCGGGCCGGATCAGTTTCGAGCAGGTCAAGTTCGGCGGCGCGCAAGCGGAGGAAATCGACGGCTTCTTCCACCGTGATGTCATCGAAGGCAATGTTGGGGATGATGATGCGGCGCAGCTTCTCGTTGATGTAGGCGATGCCCGAGCTGACCGACTGGCGGCCGGGACCGGCGATGCCACCGACCGGCGTATCGCCTGGGATCGACAACTCCCAGGCCTTGTCGACTTCCATCAACAACTCGGAGCGGGTGTGATCGTAAGCGGCGCGATAGTAGGCGGATTTGGAGGCATTGAGGGCTTCCATGCCACGGCGGGCCGCGGTGTTGAACTCGTCGACGCGGAGCACTTTCTGGTATTCGCGCTTGGCTTCTTCAAACTTGCCGAGATTGTAGTAACCTTCCGCCGTGTAGAGCCCGCGGCGCACCTTGTCGACGTCCTGGGTGTGTTTGTAATCAAGACCGGGGTTGGTACGGATCGGATCATCCAGGTATCCGAGTTCGCGCTTGGCAGCCGCATTTTCAGGGTCTGCTTCCAGCACATCGTTGAGCAACTCACGGGCATCCTCGTAAGTGCCCTTGCCGCCCTTGGACGGATCATTGCCACCCTGGCGGCGGAATTGTTGGGCCAGCGCCACACTCGCATCGGCGAGGTGCGAGGTGACCGTAGCGCGGCGGTCGGCAAGCATCGGTGCATCCGGCAGCTTGTTGCGGGCCTCGGTGAACTTATCGACCGCTTTCTGAAAGTCCCGCTTTTCGTAGGCCTTGCGGCCATCGGCCAGCAATTGGTCAGCTTCACTGACTGCCTGTTGGCGGCGGATCATCTCACGCTCGGCAAGCGCGCTGAGGTGGGGTGAACCCCCGACTTCTCCGGCCTTGGCGACGGTGACAATGGCTGGCGTGGCGCTCGCCACTGACATCAACGCGATGACAGTGCGACTGGATCGATACATTGGGGGCTTTCGCATGATTGGCAGCGCTTTGTGGCGATATTCCGGGAGTTTGAAAAGGGATTTCTCAAAAAATGTTGCAATACCCCACACATGCCATGATTTTCAGCGCATCGAAAGCTTCCGTCGATGCGGCACAGCGTGAGGAGGGGGCCATTTTGCCCCCTCTGTGAGCCTATCCCGTCGTGGTCCGCGGCACGCTACCTAATGGTTTCGGCGGCGACATTACCCAACCCGTTTGAGAATCGGCAGTGATTCACGGCGAGGAAGCTCGCAAACCAGCAACTTTTCAACGTGCCACTACGCATATCCCCCGCAATTCATCGCATCTATTGCTAAAGGTTTGTCTCATCGGGATTATCATAAAAGAAGTTCTTTTTTCCGCGAATTCACCGATTGGATCAGGACCGCGCAGGAAGAAAACCGCCGTCACAACGCCCGCCACCCGATTTTCCCAAATGCAGCTACCACCCATCCGTCCGGTCTACCCTGCCCAGTCGCGCCACCTGCCGCCTGGCGGCAAACCGCTGTCATTCCCGCTCGCAAGCCACTGATCCGCGCCCTGCCACAAGCCAACCCGGCCGCCTCCCCTCCCGCTCAAACCCACCTCGCCGACTTGCCGAAAAGCCAAGTTTTTGGTTGTGCCGAAGCGGCCATTCACCCACTCTCCTAATAACGATGGTCGGCATCGATTAATGACCGGCGGACTCGTGATCCAGACAATATCCCCCCCCCAACCATTAGAACCATGAAACCTATGAAATCAATGAAACAACTGGGCCTTCTTACGGTGGCCACCTTGATGGCCGCAAGCCTCAACGCCAGCGCCGACGAAGGCAGCGCCATCTTCACCAAGGAATGCGCGAAATGCCACGGTGCCGACGGCAAAGGCGACACCGCCATGGGCAAGAAACTGAAGATCAAGGATCTAACCGTCGAGGCCGCCAAGCTCGGCGACGCCAAAATCGAGTCCACCGTCAAGGCTGGCGTCAAGGATGGCGACAAGGTGCGCATGAAGGGTTTCCCGGACATGAGCGATGCCGATGTCAAGGCCGTCGCCAAGTACGTCCTCACCCTCAAGAAATAATCTGACAATCCACTGCGCGGGCCGGCGGCGGCCATGGGCCATGCCCATCGCCGCCGCCGGTAACCGAGAACTTGCGCCGGCCGACCAACAGGGAGAATATCATGAACGACAACAAACAAACACGCTTCATTCTGGTGGTGCTTACCATCGCGTTCGCGCTCCTGGCAGCCGCGTTTTCTCTGGACCTGTTTGGCAAACCCGCCCCGGTCCACCAACTGCCGCTGGTCGACACCGAATTGCTCAAGACCGAGACGTGGCGGCGCTCGTACGCGGACTTGGTCAGCTCGAAAGCCGAGCTCGACGCCTTCGACTGCTATGCCTGCCATGAGCAAGGCAAAAAGCAAGTGCTCAAATACGACGACAAGCAGCAGTTGGTCATCCCCGACGAGCACTCCGACATTGTGATGGGCCACGGCACCCACGGCCGCAACAACAATTGCTTCAACTGCCACGACGACTCCAACTTGTTGCAACTGCAGCCGCGCGACGGCCGCGCGCTCAAGTTCGAGCAGAGCACCATGCTGTGCGGCAGTTGCCACGGCCCGACCTATCGCGATTGGGAGGCCGGCATGCATGGCCGCACCAGCGGCTACTGGAACCGCACCAAGGAGGGCGCGGACAAAGGCGATTTCGATGGCCCCTTCAAGAAACAAGACTGCGTGAACTGCCACAACCCGCACTCACCGAAATTTCCGGGTCGCCAACCCGCCCCGCCGCCTAACTATCTGCGGGAAAAACACGACACCCCCGAATCGGCCCAAACCTCACATTGACCATGGATCCCCTATCTGATGCGCCACCACCCCCAGCGGCAGCCGCGATGAATCGCCGCGGCTTCCTGCGCTCCTCCGCCGCCTTCGGCGTCGGTGCCGCGGCGCTGGCCGCCAGCCTCAAGCCGCTGCTGGAACTCAAGGATTTCTCCTCGATGGAGAAATTCCTGCAAAAATACTACCGGGAGATGACCCCCGCGGACATGGAGAAGGTCCTGGCACGCATCACCACGGAGGTCGAGCGCCAGTACGGTGTGCGGCCCCACGTGCGCGACCTCAAGCCGATGGACGGGGTGAGTTTCGTGTATGCATTGAATTTGACCCGCTGCATCGGCTGTCGCAAGTGCGTGCATGCCTGCGTCAAGGAGAACAACCAGTCGCGCAGCCCGGAGATCCAATACATCCGCGTGCTCAAGATGCCGCACGGTTCACTCGACATCGAAAAGAGCGACCACGATTACAATCCGGCCAAGGTCCCCGAAAAGGGCTTCTTCTACATGCCGGTGCAGTGCCAACAGTGCAAAAACCCGCCCTGCGTCAAGGTCTGCCCGGTCCACGCCACCTGGCAGGAGGCCGATGGCATCACCGTCATTGACTACGACTGGTGCATCGGTTGCCGCTATTGCATGGCCGCCTGCCCGTATGGCGCGCGCCATTTCAACTTCACCAAGCCGACCATTCCCAAGGACCGCCTCAACCCGGAGATGGCCTATCTGGGCAACCGCCCGCGCACCATGGGGGTCACCGAAAAGTGCCACTTCTGTGTGCAACGGACCCGCGCCGGACGTTATCCGGCGTGTTTGGAAGTATGCCCCGCCGGGGCGCGCAAATTCGGCAACATCCTCGATCCCGAGAGCGAGGTTTCCAAGATTCTCGCCACCAAGCGGGTCTTCATCCAACTCAAGGAGGACCTCGGCACCTCTCCACGCTTCTTTTACTACTTTGACGTATGACGACAGCTATCCGCAACTACATGGTTTTCTTGAAACGCTGTGCCAAAATCGCCTTTGTTGGCGATTGGCGTTACTATCTGTGGATGGGCATTCTCACCACCATCTGCCTCATCGGTCTCAACGCCTACTGCAAGCAGTTTGTCAACGGCCTGATTGTCACCGGCATGAGCGACGAAGTGTCGTGGGGCGTGTATATCGCCAACTTCACCTTCCTGGTGGGGGTGGCGGCCGCCGCGGTGATGATGGTCATTCCGGTCTATATCTACGGCAACGAGGAAATGCACGACCTGGTTATCTTCGGCGAACTGCTCGCCGTGGCAGCCATCTTCATGTGCCTGGCCTTCGTGACCGTGGACCTCGGCCGGCCTGACCACTTCTGGCATTTGATCCCGGGCGTCGGCCAATTCAATTTTCCGGCATCGATGCTGAGTTGGGACGTGTTGGTTCTCAATGGCTACCTGTTGCTCAACCTCCACATCTGCGGCTACCTGCTCTACTCGCGCTATTGCGGGCGCAAACCGGCGGCGTGGTTCTATATTCCGTTTGTGTTCATTGCCATCGTGTGGGCGATTTCCATCCACACTGTCACCGCGTTCCTTTACGTCGGATTGGGCGGCCGGCCATTTTGGAATTCCGCCATTGTCGGCCCCCGCTTTCTGGCCTCGGCATTCACCGCCGGTCCTGCGCTGATCATCCTCGCACTGCAAGTGGTGCGCCGGGTCACGGCCACCGCCTCGGCCGTGGATGCGCAGCAACTGCAGGCCAATTCCACTTCGCAGCCCGGCCGTCCTGCCACCTTGCAGGACCTCGATCTGCTTGCCACCCACCTGCCGGAACTCAACACCGTATCGCCGCAACTCCGCATGGAAGCGCTGGCAGGTGCCGAGGTCTTGGAACTGGATTCCGGCGTCGTCCTACTGCGTCAGGGCAGCAAGGATGACGCCGCATTCTTCATCTTGCAGGGCCGCGTGGTGGTCAAGCGCGAGGAAAACGGCCGCTTCCGCATCATCCGCAGTGGCGGCCCGGGCGACCAGTTCGGCGAGATCTCGAGCCTCGCGGGCACTCCGCGCGTGGCCACCGCCATCACCGAAGAACCCAGCCGCGTGCTGCGGCTGCCGGCTGACTCGCTGCGCAAGCTCATGAAGAGTCCGGCGATGAACAAGATCGTCCATTCGCGCATGACCGAGCGCTTGCTCATCACCGACCGGGCGTTGCTGATGTTGCGCAGCATTGTGCAGGTGTCGAGGCTCATCAACGTGTTCCTGTTGGTGAACGAAGTGTTCAAGGAATTCTACTCCGGCAACACCCACGTCGCTTCCGCCAAATACCTCTTCGTCGGCCTCCACGGCCACCATGCCCTGGTGCCATGGATCTGGACGGCGATCACCTTCAACCTAACGGCAATGGTGCTGCTGGTGCTGCCTATCAGCCGCAGCTTGAAGTGGCTCAACCTGACCTGCGTGCTGGCCATCACCGGCATTTGGATTGAAAAAGGCATGGGCCTGGTCATTCCCGGGTTCATCCCGACGACCCTCGGCGCGTTCATCGAGTACCAACCCTCTATCAACGAAACCCTGGTCTGCCTGGGCATCTGGGCGTTCGGCCTGCTGTGCTACACGATCTTCCTGCGCATGGCGGTGCCCATCCTGCAAGGCCGCATGTCCCGCGCCAACGAAGGTTCAAGCGCCCCTGCAGGGCGGGTCCGCCCGAGTTGCTGAGTGCTGCGCCTGCCTGCCACCCTCGCCCCCCCTTGGTTATATGAATGCCGCCCCGCCACCCCCGACAGCCGCCACCGCCCAACGCTCGCTGAGCGACCACGTGGCCGCCAAAGGCGCGGAGTTGCACGCCAAGTACGGGCCACAGATCGGTTGGCAGCAACTCCAACAGGTGATGCTGGACCGCTCGCAGGTCCGCTACCCGTGTGAAATTGCCTTCACCGCCGAAGGACTGCGTGAGGGCGAGTTTGCCTATCCCCACCCGCTAGGCGACACCCCGGAGGATGGTTTCATCATCCGCGTGCACCCGCTCTACATGACCGAACTGGGGCTGGTGCCGCAGCTCGTTCTCTATCAACTCGTGGCGGTCAACTACGGCGAGTTTGCCTCCACCGACGATGCGGAGGCGTTTGCCGCGGCCGCGTTGGGCATGGAGCCGGAAGCCTACTACGACTCGTTGTGCCGCCTGGCCGACCAACTCGGCGGCTGCGGGTGTGGATGAACCCAAGCCGATAGAGCGCTATGAAAGACCCCGAGCAACAGCAGGAAGCGGCGACTGTTGAGCAAACCTTGGCGCGCTTGGAACAGCGCCTGGCCAGGGTGGAGGTGATGCTTGGCCTGGCCGAGGCCCCGGCGCGGCAGGCCGTCCCGCGGAGCGGCGCGGTGCCCAACGTCGGCGAACTCGAAGTGGCCGTCGGCCAGAACCTGTTTGCCAACATTGGCATCGGCGTGCTGGCCATCGGCTGCGCCCTGGTTTTGTCATTGCCGTGGCCCGCGCTGCCGCGGTTCCTGCCCTCGCTCATCGGCTGGTTGCTGGCGGGCGGCTTGTTCCTGCTGGCCCACTGCTTGCAGCAATCGTTGCCGCAGATCGGCAAACAATGCCGCGGCATCGCCATGGCACTGTTGTTTTACGCCACCCTGCGGCTGTGCTATTTCGGCGCGCCTGCACTCCTGGATCCGGCTTCGGCCACCGCTGCGGCGTGCCTGGCGCTAGCCGTCGCCATCAACCTGGCAATCGGCTGGTGGCGCCGCTCGGTATTCCTTACCAGCCTGGCGATGGTCACCGGTTATGCCGCCGCTCTGGCCGCCGGCTCCCCATTCTTTGTCTTCGGCATGATCACCGCCCTCAGCTTGGTGGCGGGCTTGGCTCTGCGCCACCGCAACTGGCCGTGGCTGGTGGTGTTTGCCACCCCCTGCGCGTGGCTGACCTATCTGCTGTGGGCGCTCGGCGACCCGCTCGTCGGCAACCGCCTGGAAGTGGTTGGCGGGCCCTTCGCGGGCGTTTGTTTGCTGCTGGCGTGGATGGCGATACATGCGGTGGCCATGACCAGCCGGGCGCAACACACGACGGAAGGACCGGTTGCCCAGGCCGGTTCGGTGCTCAATTGCGGCGGCTATTTCCTGTTCCTGCTGCATACCATGATCGCCTACAGGGACGCGTTTTTCGTCAGCCACGTCGCCGCCTCGCTTGTTTTGTTAGGAATTGCGGTGCTGTTCTGGGTGCGCGAGCGCAGCCGCTTCGCGACGTTTGTCTACGCCATGACCGGCTATGCCGCGTTGAATATGGCGTTGATCAAGGCCACCGAGGTGCCCGACCTGTTTGCCTGGCTCTCGGCGCAAAGCCTGCTGGTGATGACCACCGCAATCTGGTTCCGCTCGCGCTTCATCATCGTCGCCAACTTTCTGATCTATCTGGCAGTGGTCGTTTGCTACATGGTCTTGGTCCGGCAGGAACACGGGCTCAGCCTGGTCCTCGGCGTGGTGGCCCTGACCAGCGCGCGGATTCTCAAGTGGCAAAAGGACCGCCTCGAGTTGAAGACCGAGTTGATGCGCAACGCCTACCTCACCAGCGCGTTCATCGTGCTGCCGTATGCCTTCTATCATATCGTGCCGCTGGCGTGGGTGGCCCTGTCGTGGGTCGGCATCGCCTTGTTCTATTATGTGATGAACCTCCTCACCGGGGCGCGCAAGTACCGCTGGATGGGCCACAACACCCTGCTGCTCACCGTCGCTTACATCTTCATCATGAGCATCGGCAAGCAGGAAGGCACCCAGCGCATCATCTCATTCCTGGTGCTCGGCACTGTCTTGTTAGTCGTATCCCTGCTCTTCACCCTCATCCGGGCCCGCCAACACCGCAGTGCCCCCCATGGCGAGGCACCCAGCCACGGGCAAGCGCCCGATCCTCCCGATCCGCCCGATCCGCCCGATCCGCCCGATCCTCCCGGCCAAGGATAACCTATGCCGAGCCAGACGGCCCCACGAACGGGAGCCCGTCATCGCCGGTCACCCAAGCTTCCGATTGACCAGCGGGGGGACTGTCGCATCATCGCGAATCGGCCACGCAAAAGCAGGCCACGCAAAAGCTTGCCAGCGGGGGCCGGGCCTTGGAGCTTGGTCGCGGCCGCCAACCGGCCGCCCCCCACCCGATGCGACAAGCGCCCCGATTTTTCCACCAGCCCCCGCCGGGAGTGGTGTCAGCCCTGATGGCATTCATGCTGTGGGGGGTGCTGCCGTTGTATTGGAAGCAGCTGGCGTTTTTACCGCCTGCGGCGATTGTGGCGCAGCGGATGCTGTGGTCGTTGTTGCTGTTAGTGCCGATTCTGTGGTGGCGCGGCGAGGTCCGGCAACTGGTCAGCGCGCTGCGCGCGCCGCGTGCCGTGGCATGGCAACTGGTATCCAGCCTGCTGCTCTCGACGAATTGGTTGCTGTATGTGTGGGCCACCCTCAACGGGCGCATCCTGGAAGGCTCGCTCGGCTACTACCTCAATCCGTTTTTCAACATGCTCTTCGGCGCGCTGTGGTTTGGCGAGCGCCACAGCCGCGCGCAACTCGCGGCCATCGGCCTGGCCTTGGGCGGAGTGGCCTTGCAGGTCCCCGGCATCGGGCGCTTCCCGTGGGTGGCCATCAGCCTGGCGCTGAGTTTTGCGCTCTACGGGGCAGCCAGGAAACGGGCCCCGCTCGGGGCGCTGGCCGGGCTCACTGCGGAAACCGCGTTGCTGGCACCGCTGGCTCTCATCTGGTTGCTGGTCAGCTCCCCCACCCCGGCAGCGGCATTCGGCCACACCCCCGGCCAAGCCATGCTGGTCATCGGCACCGGGCTGGTCACCGCCGTGCCGCTGCTGTGCTTTGGCCACGCCACCCGCAACTTGCGCCTTTCCACCATCGGCATCCTGCAATTCCTCGGCCCGAGCCTGCAATTCCTCATCGGCTGGCAATTCTATCACGAGCCCATGACCCAGCTGCGGCTGCTCTCGTTCTGCGTCATCTGGCTGGCCATCGCCATCTACGTCGCCACCGCGGTGCAGGCCGCCCGCCGACTGCAGCGCGTCATCGATTAGCGCCGTGTCTGGTACACCTTGCGGACAACGGCGTTCATTTCCGCCTCGTGGGCTTCGATGCGTTCCACGAGCTTGAGCTGGGTGCGGCAGCGGTCGAGGTTGTGGTTGGGCCGGTGGGTCTTGAAATAGACGTCGCCCTCGATATGGTCGGTGAGAAAACGGATTCCCACTTCCATGGTCATCAATTTGCCGGCAAAGGCGAGGTGCTCGATTTCCGTGTCGTTGATGAACGCGCTGGCGGAATCCAGATAGCCCGCGACGAGCGCCTCAAACATCGGCATCTGCATTTGCACCTTGGACAGGTCCCTCTCATCCTCTGCGGCGGGACTGGTGGCGCTGCGCACCAAATCGCCGAAGTCGTACAGCGCCAAGCCGGGCATCACGGTGTCCAGGTCGATGACGCACACCGCCTCATCGGTGGCCGCGTCAATCATCACGTTGTTGATTTTCGTGTCGTTGTGGGTGACGCGCAGGGGCAGCAGGCCGGCGGCGATGCCGTCGAGCAGCACGGCGGTGAGGTCCTCGCGCTGGCACACAAAATCAAACTCGGCGCGGACGGCGGCCAAGCGGCCGTGGGGATCGGCGGCAGCCACCTCGAGCAGGCGTTGGAAGCGTTTGCGGGTGTGGTGGAAATCGGGAATGGTTTCGCGGATGGACGAGACATCCAGATCACTGACGAGGTCCTGGAACGAGCCGAAGGCGCGGGCCGCCTGATAGGCCTGGCGGGTGTTTTCGACCACGTCATATGTGACGCAGCCCTCGATGAAATTGTAACACCGCCAAACGCCGCCGACGAGGTCTTCGACCCAGGCGCCACCGCTGCGGGCCGGGAACAAATTGAGGGTTTGTCCACCGAGGTCCTTCTTGACGCGCAGCACCTTGTCGTTGATGTGGCGGGTGACCCGCTCGACGTTATGCATGACCACGTACGGGTCCTTGAACACATTGCGATTGATCAGCTGGAAAACGTAGCGCCGCAGTGAGCCATCGGCCTGGCGGAACGTGCCGCAGTAGGTGGAATTGATATGACCGCTGTCGACCTCGTCGCCGCATAGAAACTCGCCCTGCACGGCGAATTGATTGCCTATGGTGGCCACCAGCTGCTGGAGCTGCGGATCGTTTTTCTGCACTGGCGTGGGCAAAGCGGACATGGGACTTGAGGTGCCACGAGGCTATCACGGGGGCGGGGCGCGATGCAAACCGCAATTTCGGCTTTCTCAGTCCAGCCCATGAAGCGTGCTTGTCGGCGCGGCGCGGGCAGGGCATGACGGGTGGGTGAATTTGACCTTGAGTTTGGTAGCGGTGTTTGTCGCGGGTGTTTCCGGGGCTCTGGCGGGGCGGCAAAAAGGCATGGACTTTTTCGGCATGTACGTGCTGGCGCTGCTGACCGGGGTGGGAGGCGGCATTTTGCGCAGTCTGCTGCTCGGGGACTTGCCGCTGTTTGTGTTTGTGAACCCGTGGTACTTGGTGGTGGCGGCAGCGGCGACCGCCTTTGCGTGGTTTGGCGAGCCATTGTGGTCGAAGATCCGGCGGATTGTTTCCATCGTGGATGCGATGTCGCTGGGGGTGTTTGTGTCGGTGGGCATCCGCGTCGCCCAGGAACACGGCTGCGTCTGGTGGGCGAGCATTTGCCTGGGGGTGATCACCGCAACCTTTGGCGGCGTGTTGCGCGACATCGCGCGGGCCGAGGTGCCGCTGATTTTCCGGCGCGAGATTTATGCCACCGCCTGCATCATCGGCGGCCTGGTGCTCTTTGGCCTGGATGCGGCAGGCGTGCCGGGCCACCTCGGCATGATCGTCATCACCGTGCTCATCACCGCCATCCGCCTGATGGCCATCCGATTCTCGCTGAATCAATCGTCGGAGTGAGGTGACGGCGGCCAATATTTCCGCCACCTCAAAAATATTCCGCTTGAGCTGGGGCGGCGGAGCGGGCAGCCTGCCGGGGCAACTTCCCATGGTCAGTCCCCACACCACATTAGAAACCGCTTACGATTCGAAGATCGAAAGCAACGTGATCATCACTCGCGTGGACGCAGCGATGAACTGGGTGCGTAAAAACTCGCTGTGGCCGATGCCGATGGGCTTGGCCTGCTGCGCCATCGAGCTGATGGCGACGGCCTCGGCGCGCTTTGACATCTCGCGATTCGGCATGGAAGTGATGCGTTTTTCGCCGCGGCAGGCGGATGTGCTGGTGGTCTCCGGGACGGTGACCTACAAGATGGCGCTGGCGGTGAAGCGGATTTGGGACCAAATGCCGGAGCCGAAATGGTGCGTGGCGATGGGTGCCTGTGCGTCGAGCGGCGGGATGTACCGCAGCTACGCGGTGTTGCAGGGGATCGACCAATTGATCCCGGTGGACGTGTATATTTCCGGCTGCCCGCCGCGGCCCGAGGCGTTGATCGCCGGCCTGATGCGGCTGCAAGAAAAGGTGGACACCGAGCACGCGCTGCTCGACCAGAAGCGCAGCATGCTGGCCGGAGCCGTTTGATGAGCCACTCACCCCGAACCTGAAAAGCACCCATGGCCGCCGCTGATGATGTGAAATTGCTCTCTGAGACCTTCGTGGGAAAGGTGCTGGAGACCGTTGAATTCCGCGGCGAACACACGCTGCGCGTGACCTTGGAGGCGTTGCACCCGCTGCTGGCTCACTGCCGCAACGAATTGGGCTACGCCATGCTGCTGGATATTTCCTCGCTGGATTTCCTGAGCGAGGAACCCAGGTTTGAGGTCGTCTATGAACTGGCCACGGTGGATGATGGCAAGCGGTTGCGGGTGAAAGCCAAGGTGGCCGAGGACGCGGCGGTGGCCAGCGCGGTGGATTTGTGGGGCGGCGCGGATTGGCACGAGCGGGAGGTCTGGGATATGATGGGCATCCGCTTTGCCGGCCACCCGAATTTAAAACGAATTTTGATGTGGGAAGGCTATCCGTATTTCCCGCTGCGCAAAGATTTCCCGCTGGCGGGCCGTCCCACCGAGATGCCGGATGTCGCCTTCACCGGCGTGGCACCGCTGGAAGGCGGGCCGTTTGTCGCCAGCGCCGGCGCTCCCAATACGGTCCTGCGCGAACCGCGCTCGCACGCCATCGACTGATGCGCTAAGCGCCGCAACGTCCCCCTGACCCCACACCGCGATGCATTGGCTTGGTGTGGATTTTTCTGAAATGGCCCACCGCTGGCGCAACTTGGCGCAAGCCCGCTGGCCGTGGGCGATAGCGGCAGCGATGTTGGGCATCCATGGGCTGGTGGCCTGGGCGGGCGGCCCCCAACACATCCCGCAGTGGTATCTGGCCTTGGGCTTGCGGCGCGAGGCCGTCCTGAGCGGCGATCTCTGGCAGTTATTGACCTACGCCTGGCTGCACGGCAGTTGGGGCCACGCCCTGATCAATGGGTTATGCGTGCTGGTTTTGGGCGGCCGCGTCGAACACATTCTCGGGCCCGGCGGGTTCTTGAAAACCCTTGCCGCCGGAGTGGTCGGCGGGGCGCTGGGACATCTGGTGCTGGCAGATGGCGGCCATACCGCGTTCCCGCTGGTGGGCATTTCAGGGGCTTGCGTGGCGTTGCTGTTAGTCATCACCACGCTCTCGCCGCAGTCGCGGATGTTGCCGCTGCCCGTCTCCGGCCGCAACCTCGGCCTCGGCATGCTCATGGCAGCGTTGCTGCTGGCGCTGGCCGACCCGAAACTCGGCATCCCGGGCATCGCCGGGATCGGCCGCGCCCTCGTCGCCCACGGGCAGGGAAGTTGGTTCATGGTCGGCCACGCCTGTCATCTCGGCGGCGGCTTGGCCGGCTACGGCTATGCCAAATGGCTGTTGCGCCCAGGCCCCACCCTCAGCCGTCTGCGCGAGCAACGCCAGCGGCGCGAGGCCCGGCAACAGCCGCGCTGAAACACGGCGCGTCCCCTCGCCCTCCTGAAAACCGCTCACGGGCCCAAGCACCCAGACGTGTGCCGGGCAATGAGCATGATCCGGCAAACCGAATGAGCCAGTGGGCATCCTGCACACTGGCTCATTCAATTTTCTCCGGCCTCAGGATGTCTGAGGCCGGACCGACACCACCGACTAACGACCCGAGCGGCCGCCGCCCTCTTTATCGTCCCTGCCGTCTTTGCCCTGACCCGCGCCCCGGCCTTTGGAGGCTTCGGCGGGTGCTTGGGGTCTCGCCTGGGCTTGAGGCACCGATCCGCCGCCCCTCACTTGCGGACTCCCTTGGCTCGGGCCCGATGGGACGCGCCTGACACCCGTGGCCACGTTGGGATTGCCTGACGACGTCGGCCTCACCGGCACGCCGGAGCTTGCCGCCTGCCCCGACGGGCGGCGCAAGGCAGGATTTTCGCCCGTCCTGTAATTTGAATTGCCGGTGGCAGGCCGCGAATACCCGGTGGTTGCCGGCGTTGGGCCTGGCTTGCCCGGATAATTGGCATTGCCGGGCCGCTGATAGGGCGTCGGCTTGGGCTGGGATTGTCCTTGGACCCTGTAATTACCGCTCTGTTGGTGCACTTGGTGGGCCCACGAGTAGCTGGTATTGCGATAGGCGGCCTCCCGGTTGTGGTAATTGGTCAGGGTGACATTGGTCACGCGAGTGGGCGGCGGGCAGAACGAGCGGCTGTACCCATACGGATGCGGCACTCCGACCACCAGCAGCGGCCGGTAACCCATCGGGTAGTAGCCGTACAGGTAGGGATCGTAGTAGCAGCGCCGATGGTAGTCGTAGTAGCTGTTGCAATACGGATCATAGCCCCAGCGCGCATCGCCCGTGCTGATGAACAGCGACGTGGAAAAACCGCTGTAGCCGTAGCCGTAACCCTCACCATAGGCATAGCCGCCGCCGTCTCCTCCGTAGCTGGCTCCGACCATGTAGTTCGGATCGTAGGCACAGGACCCCATCACAAGCACAAACGCGGTGGCCATCGCGCCACCGCTCCAATAACGAAGATGTTTCTTCATGCCCGCTATGACGTTGGAGTGGGCCTGCCCTATTCAAAAAAATCAAAAGTTTTTTCCCGGAATCCCGCCCTCGGGTTGACAGCAGGGGCCGCTTTCGAGTTTCTTCTGGCAGCCCCCCTCGCAATTTTCATGCACGCCCCCATTCTTGTCACTGGAGGAGCCGGTTATATCGGCTCTCATACTGTTCGCCTGTTGGCCTCCCAAGGCAGAAAAATCGTCGTACTCGACAACCTGGTGTACGGTCACCCGCAGGCAATTGTGGATCCCGGGGTGGAACTGGTGGTCGGTGAGGTCGGCGACCAGGATCTGGTGCGCGCACTGTTTGCCAAGCACGGGTTTGGCGCGGTGGTGCATTTTGCCGCCTACGCCTACGTTGGTGAATCGGTCACCAACCCGCTCAAGTACTACCAAAACAACACGGCCGAGCCGATCAAGCTGTTGCAGGTGATGCAGGAGTTTGGCTGCCAGGTGTTTGTGTTCTCATCCACTTGCGCCACCTATGGCGTGCCCGACGCGCTGCCCATCACCGAGCGCAATGGCCAATCCCCCATCAACCCCTACGGCCGCAGCAAACTCATGGTCGAGTGGATCCTCGCCGATTGCGGCCACGCATGGGGCCTGCGCAGCGCCTGCCTGCGCTATTTCAATGCCAGCGGCTGCTCGCCCGACGCTCTCATCGGCGAAGACCATAACCCCGAAACCCACCTCATTCCCAGAGTGCTGATGGCCGTCAGTGGCGAAATCGACCAACTCGAAGTCTTCGGCACCGACTACCCAACACCGGACGGCACCTGCATCCGCGACTACATCCACGTCGAGGACCTGGCCGACGCCCACGCCCGCGCCCTCGACCACCTGAGCGCCGGCGGTGCCTCGCTCCAATGCAACCTGGGCACCGGCGTCGGCGTCTCCGTCAAACAAATCATCACCGCCACCGAAGAGATCACCGGCCAACCGGTACCCGTCACCTATGGCCCCCGCCGCCCCGGCGACCCCCCGGTGCTGGTGGCCGATCCAGCCCTCGCCTTGAGCCTCCTCGGTTGGCAAGCCACCCGCACCGATATCCGCGAAATGCTCCGTCCGGCATGGCTCTGGATCAACGGCCCAAACCACGGACGCTACCCGGGTGAAAAATCATCGTAATTGCGATGTATTGACGGTAATCCTTGCCTTTTGCTCGACACCCACCATACTCTGTTCAACCCTGACGCCCAAGCCATGCGCTCAAATCCAACTGCCAATCGTCCCCTGCCCTCCCGCTCCGGCTTCTCCCTGGTGGAGCTGCTGACGGTCATCGCCATCATTTCCGTGCTCATGACCGTGGCCACCGTCGGCATCGGCGGGCTGCTCGCGGGCAAAGGCGTCACCACCGCCGTCTCCACCACCGAGGCGGTGTTCGCCGAGGCCCGCACCCTCGCCATGGGCAAACTCACCAATGCCGCCGTCCTCGTCAGCATCCAGGACCCCACCAACATGGACACCTACCTGCGCCGCCTGGTGGTCGCCTACAAGGAAATCGACCCGGTCACCAACAAGCAAAGCACCGAGTGGACGCTCGCCAGCCGCGGCGTCACCCTGCCCGAAAAAGTCTATTACAGCCAAACGCTCAGCAGCAAGGACAACAAAAACGGCGGCGGCTCCTTGGCCAAGGTGTCCCTCGGTGGCACCAACATCAAACGCGACTACCAAGGGCAATACATCATCTATGAATTCAACGCCGAGGGCATTTGCACCACCCCCGGTGCCAGTTTCGTACTCGGCACCGGAACCCGCCTGGTCGGCAGCTCCGAAGCCCGGCCGCGGGTGATGACTTCCGCCAAGCGCGACTTCGGTGGCTTTGTCATCTGGCGCAATGGCAGCACCTCGCTGTTCCGCAACCCCCTCCAAATCCTCAAGCAAGGCGACAATATCACTTATTTCTAACCCATGAACTGCCCTTCCCCCTCCCGCAAGCCCGGCTTCACCCTGCTGGAAACCGTCATCGCCATCGGCGTGCTGGCCGTGCTGCTGACCGCCTTCATGTACGCCTTCGGCCCCGCCATGTCCGGCATCCGCCGCTCCATCAATATCCAGGAAGCCGACCGCCTGGCCTCCACCCTGGAGAGCGAACTGGCGACCCTGCGCACCGGCCAGCAAACCGGCGACATCAAGACCGGCTTCGACAAGTCCTTCCAATGGATCAAGCAAGCCAACGAGGCCACCACCGCGCTCTTCGTCTATCAATACCGCGGCGACCCGAGCAAACGCCGCACCGACGGCACCCTCGAACCGATGGTCAAGACCGGCGGCGTCGCCGGCAAGGACTACATCGTTCTACCGATGGTCCGCCGCCTCAACGACACTCTGTTTCTCAAGGACCTCGACGCGCTGGAAGGCGCCGTGTTCTTCATCAAATGCACCCAACTCGTCTACAACAAGGACAAGGGCCTGGTGCCGGGCAGTGCCGGTGCCATCAGCGACCCGCAGGATGGCTCGTCGGTCGACAAGCCGGACAGCTACAAGGAAGCGGTCATCGCCTTCTCCGCCGAGTTCTACAGCATGCCCGCCAACAGCCAGAACTACTTCACCGGGCCAAGCTTCAAGAAAAACTTCAAGCTCGTCAAAAATCCCATCTTCACCCGCAACCTGGCGGTCCGCAGATAACCCTCTCCCAGTTGGCACACCCCCATGAAATCCTTCCGCTCCACTTCGCTCCGCCGCGGCTTCACGCTCATCGAGTTGCTCATCGCGATGGCCATCACCACCATCATTGCGTCGGTGCTCATTTCCATCACCTCCATTGCCATCGACTCCTGGAACCGCAGCCGCGCTGAACTCCGCGCCGCCCGCCAGGCCAAGTTCATGGTCGATTCCATGGCCAAGGATTTCGAAAGCCTGGTCACCCGCCGCGGCAATAAGTTCGAATGGCTGTCCGCTAAAACCGATACCACCCTCCCTGGATCCAACAAGCAGAAGAGCGCCAACGCCTCCAAACTCATCTTCTTCACCGCCGCCACCGACCGCTACGAAGGCAAGATCAACACCCCAGACGACAAGGGCGGCGACGTCTCCTGCGTGGCCTACAACCTCGAATACAAGGACCCCATCGACGGCAGCAGCACCAGCAATTTTTCGACCTTCACCCTCAACCGCTTGCTGGTCAATCCCGACATCACCTTCGACAATCTCCTCGGCAAGACCGAACTGGAACCGGCATTCCTGAGCTACAACAGCCTGATGACCGATGTGAAGAACTTCGTCTGCGAGAACATCTATCAATACAGCGTCACCTTCCACATCGAAGTCACCAAGGACCCCGGCACGGCGAAGGCCTCGAAGCTGACCGTGCCCGTCTCGCTTGGGCCCACCGCCGGCAGTGGCCGGGTGATCGACTTCCGGATTTTGGGCAGCGGCATCCAGCTGGCGGAAAGCCCGACCTCGGATGTCACCATCGATGAATTGAAGGCCGGGCGGGTCTCGGCGGTGGAAATTTCCCTCACGGTCATCTCCGACTTCGGGATGCAACAATTGCGCGGTGAAAAAAACCTCATGGGCGATGCGATGACGAAGTTCATGGCCAAGAACTCGTTCCAGTACTCCAAGCTCGTCGAGTTGCCCTGCATGTGAGCCGTGAGGCCCCCTCTCAGTGGTCTCTGGCCGCCTTCGGCCGCGGCGCGAACAAGCCGGTGAGGAAAAGCCCGGCGGTGAAGCCGCCCAGATGGGCGCCGTAGGCCACGTTGCCCCCGGCGTGGGTCATCAAGGAAAAATAGTCCATGGCCACCCCGAACACGGCCAGCAGCGCCAGTTGCCCGGCCGGAATCGGCCGCGTCATCGGCCACACGTGCGGCTCGGGCAGGTGCCAGCGCGTCGCCAGCCCGAGATAGGCACCTTCGAAGCCCATCACCGCGCCCGACGCACCGAGCATCGGGATGAACTTGTCGACATTGAACAGCGTGTGGCAGAGCGAACCGCTCACCGCGGTGACGACAAAAATGAGCAGCATCCAGCGCTGGCCCAGCAAATCCACCGCCAGCGCGGCGAAGATCCACAGGTAGAGCATGTTATAGAGCACATGATCGAAACCGGCGTGCAGGAACGCGCAACTCAACAGGGTGCCGAACTGCCGGTAATCCGCCCCACCTGCACTGCCCTCCTGCACCCTGCGCCAACTCTGCACGATTTGTCCCGGCACCGCCATGAGGTCCACATACCAAGCCGGGCCGGCAATTTCCTGCAGCAGAAAAATCCCGAACATCACGCCGATGAGCCCGAGCAAGGGCCCCTGCTTGCTGATCACCCAGCGGGTTCTGCTGCGTCCGTTCATACATTTGTCAGTTGTTCCATGCCGCCGCCAGATGTGGGAAATTCCACGCCTCTTGGCAATGCCCGACTTTGGCGCGGAGGCAACAGCGGCCCGATCCCAATTTGGCTGCGAAATTTCTTGGCAGGACGGCGCGGAAAGCTAATCTCATGGGCGGGGGTTGGGGCCATGAATCCGTCCCCAATCCCAGCAGTTTATGCCACGACGAATTGCCAAAATTGCCAATTCCCTCAAGCAACTCGGAGACATCCAAGTCACTGAGTGGGATTTCATGGGCCTCATGCACACGGATATCAAGGACCTTGAGATCACGCGCTCGCTGAGGCGCCTGGGAGGCATCCAGGTGATGGAATGGGATTTCAGATCCGCCCTTGTGGCGGTGAAAAACACCGCGAACCACGAGGTTGATCTCGTTAATCTGGTCAAACGGACGGCCCATTACAAAGTCATGGAGTGGGACTTCAGGAGCGTCTTCCCGGCGGAACCCAAACCCACGCCCCCACCTCCGGCTGCACCATTGGCAAAATGCCCGAGCCCGGCGGAACTGCAGGAAATCTCCGCGCGGCTGGAACGATTCCTTCAATTCATCGTCGCCAACTTGATCGATGAGCCCAACCAAGCGCGGATCACCGTGGCGCAAATCGGACCCAATGCGCTGCGCTTCAAACTGGGGCTGGTCAACAAGGATGTCGCGATGCTGATAGGCAAGGCAGGCTTCACGGCTGCCGCCATCCGCAACATCCTCAAGTCCGTCGCCCGCCTCAACGGCACCCAGGTGCTGCTGCAAATCCATTCGCACGAAGAGGCAATGAAAATCACCCACAATAAAACAGTTAGATGAAAACACAATTCGTATTGGGTATGGTGGCGCTGGCCGGTGCCTGCGCCGGGGCTGACGAAAAACTGCGGCTGCCGGTTGCCGACGGGCCATTCAAGGACACCGCAGAATCGCTGGCGGGCTACAAGTGCCCGGACTGGTTCCGCGATGCCAAGTTCGGCATCTGGGCGCACTGGGGGCCGCAGGCCGTGCCGATGGAGGGCGATTGGTATGCCCGCCAGTTGTATGAGACCAGCAATCCGAAATCCAAGTATCACCGGGACACGTACGGGCATCCGTCGGTGGTTGGCTACAAGGACATCATTCCGCTGTGGAAGGCGGAAAAGTGGGATCCGGAGCGATTGATGGCCCTCTACAAAAAGGCCGGCGCCAGATACTTCGTGAGCATGGCCACCCACCACGACAACTTCTTCCTGTGGAACTCCAAGCTCCACCGCTGGAATTCCGTCAACATGGGGCCGCACCGCGACGTGGTCGGCGATTGGCAAAAGGCCGCCCTAACACAGGGCATGCACTTCGGCGTGTCCGAACATCTCGGCGCCAGCTTCACCTGGTTCCAGTCCAGCCACGGTGCCGATAAGGACGGTCCACAAGCCGGGGTGCCCTACGACGGTGCCAACCCGGAATACCAGGATCTCTATCATTTTCCGGCCGAGCCCGGCGACACCGGCTGGTACAGCAACAACCCGAAGTGGCAGCAGCAGTGGTATGACGAAATCAAGGAACTCGTCGATAACTACCATCCCGACCTGCTCTACAGCGACGGCGGCGTGGTCTTCGGCAACGAGGTCGGCCGGAGCATGATCGCGCACCTGTATAATTCCAACGCCGCACTGCACAACGGCGAGAGCCAGGCGGTGTATAACTGCAAACAGAGCTCCGGCGGCCGCTGGGTGGAGGACCTGGAACGCGGGATCATGCCCAGGATCGAGCCCCACCCGTGGCAGACGGACACCTCGATCGGCGACTGGTACTACAACCGCCACTGGAAGTATCAACCGGTCAGTTGGGTCATTGGGATGCTCGTGGATAACGTCAGCAAGAATGGCAACCTGCTGCTCAACGTGGTGCTGCGGCCGGATGGTTCGCTCGATCCCGAGGCGGAGCAGATGTTGGAGCAACTCGCGACGTGGACGGCGGTTCACGGCGAAGCGATTTACGGCAGCCGGCCCTGGCTCATTTACGGCGAGAGCGCGATCAAGGTCAAAGGCGGCTCGTTCAACGAGAATTTCAAATACAACGCCAAGGAGATCCGTTTCACCACCCACGGCGCGACGCTCTACGCCATCGCGCTGGGCTGGCCGGAGGACGGCAAACTGCTGGTCCGCTCGCTGGCAAAGCCCGCGGGGGCGGACATCAACCACATCACCCAGGTCAGCCTGTTAGGATACGACGGCAAGCTCGAGTGGCAGCAATCTGCCGATGGCTTGAGCGTGACCCTGCCGGACAAGAAGGTGTCCGAGTTTACCGCGGCCCTCAGGATTACTGGCAGCAACCTGCAGAATGCAGCCGTTGCCTCGCCCGCCAACCCGCCCGTCGCGGCGGACGCCCACGGCATGCTCACCCTCGCGCCCGACGCCGCAGAGTTGGAGGGTGGCATCCAGGCGGAAACCTACGGTGGCCAGCAAAGCCTGGGTCACTGGGATGACGGGCATGACACGGCCAGCTGGAATGTCATGTTTGCCGCGCCCGGCAAGTACCATGTGCGCAGCGCCACAGCTGCGCTCAATGCAGGTGATTTTGTGCTCCGCATCGGCGACCAATCACTGACCGGTCACGCCCCCAAGACCGCGGCTTGGAGCGAATTCAGTGCAGTGGATCTCGGCACGCTGGAGATAAAGAGCGCGGGCAAAACCCTGATCAAGGTCCAAGCAAAGGACCCAACAAATTGGAAGGCCATCAACCTGCGCGCCATCATCCTGAGCCCGGAGTAAACGCCTCGCCTCCTTCCGGGCATATCTCTTGGCTAGAAGACCACGGCAAGATGCGCGCAGCCACGATGCGATAGAGGTAGGGGCGACGCATTGATTTGCGCCGCCCCCCTCCGAACCGGACGGGCGAATCTCCCGCATCCGGCTCTCCTGTCAGTGGTTTGCTCCGTTACTGAGACTGGCAGATCCGAATTCCCGCGCGTCTAGCAGGCAAAAGAGCGGAGCATCTGTCCAGACCACCAAGAGTGCTAAGTCAACAGTATTGGGCGGGACGCCAGCCCTCCGGTCAAACGAACACGGCACGCCACTTCGAGGTTCACGCCCCATGCTTGCGGCGGCGGTGGCTCTCGCGTGGACAAGAAAAAGCCGGATGAGGCAGCAATCCCCATCCGGCCCATTGAGATCGCATCCAGAAACTCAGCTCAAGTGCTTCGTGCGCCGGCGCAGCAGCATGCCACTGCCGATCAGCCCGAACAGGGTGAACGACGAGGTGACCTCGGGCACGGCGGATATCATCATGACTGAACGATCAGATGCACCGCTCATATAGGACAGACGTCCAGAAATTACGGCGGTAGCGCCAAGGACCATATCTCCCGGCGGGACAAGGGATGCAGAGGTGTCGCCGTAGTTGATGGAAATGGATTCAAAGGAAAATGAGCCGGTTGGGGAAAAGGAGAAACCCATCCCCCAAGTCTGATTTTGGGAATACGTCTCCGCCGAATTGAAGGTAAGGGGAGAGCCCGACCAACCGTTGAACACAATGGCGGGTGTGGGCATAGTGACATAGGAACCACCACCGTAGCCAATTGTATTGATTTCGATTCTGAATTGATTGTTCGCTGTTGCGTCGAAATTGTAACTGAAGCCCGGTCCGGCTGTCGGCGCGAGTTCCATTACAAGATCAATTCCGGACGCTGACTTCGGATTGACGGTGCCTGACAACGCGAAGGAGTCTATGATGTCAGTGGGACTCATCCCCGGCCCCATGTCATACGAATTATAGGAATGCACTGGGACGTCTGAGATTGCGATGTTGTATGCGGCCGAGCAAGGCGTCAACAGGACGGCTAGTGCGGCGGCAGATACAACGAGTGGTCTGGTTATTGGTGTGTGATGCCTGCCAAAAACGGCCAGCCCGATGGATGTGATACTGCGTTGTTTCATGGGTGTTTATTTTTGTTAGTTATTATGTTTAGGTATTCCAGCCACGCCGAGTGCGTGGCTGGAAAGGGTGGCGCGGAGGCTCAACTCATCGCGTTGGAGACACGTTTTTGCCACGCCGGCGCAGCAGCAAGCCACTGCCGATCAGCCCGAGCAGGGTGAACGACGAGGTGACCTCGGGAACGGCGGTCAGGGCTACGCCTCCCAGTTCAAAAGAAGGGGTCCTGCTGTCGTAGTTGTTATCGCCTGAGGAGATCCAGCGAGAGCCAATTAGGGCGCTGGTAGCGACAGTCCCCGGGGAAACGGGGGTGGCTCCGAAGTTATCATTGGCGCTATCGACGGCCCATTCCACAGAATTTCCTGAGAGCATGAAGTAGTATGTGGAACCGCTGTTCAACACGAAGGAGGGATCGGCGATGAACTCGTAACTGGAGAAGCCGTTAGGGCCCGTCAGAAGCACGGGCTCAATGCTGAGAAGCAGCTCGCCCGGAAAAGCCCCGGAGTGCTTGCTGTAGAGATCCGGCGTGTTGCTGTTGGAGTAAATGCCCGCCGTCGCATTTGTCCAACTATTGTTGAGCATTGCGCTGAAAGTGATATGGTCGAAGCTGGCGGACATCGTGATACCCACCGCCTCCTTGTTCGTCTCGCTGAGATAAAATCGGTAGCCTGCCGAGTCACCAGGCGAGTTGCCGATGATGAGATTGGCGTGCGCCGGAGTAACAAGCGAAGCGCCGGCCAGAACGGCCAGCCCGAGGGAGGTGATGATGCTTTTTGTGGTTTTCATAAATATTTTGGGCGGATTCATTGCTGCGAACAGGTAAAATTACCCACGGGACTAGGGATACGTCTATCCCTAGAGCTAGTGATTTTCTAGGGATGCGGGGCCGCAAAAGAAGGCGCAAGACGCAAGACGCAAGAAAGAGCAGAGGTGCCTCGCCTGCGGCCGCTGTTGCCAGGTCATTCACCGCTCACTGTCTCCAAATCCATGCCGCCGATTTCCGGAATTCGTCTTGCGTTACGTCGTGCAAGATGTATTCTTCCGCCGTGAAAACTTCAACGATCACCATCCGGCTGCCTCAATCCCAGCGGGACAACTTGAAGGCAACCGCAACGCGGCTCCGTAAAACTGAATCCGACTTCATTCGCGAACTTCTGGCGCGGGAATTCGACCAAGCTGCTTTCGGCGAGCGGGCCAGTGAGTTCGTCGGGTGTCTTGACTCAAGCCCCTCCGCGCCCGCCCCGGCGGATGCCTTGCGCAGCGCGATCAAGCGCAATAACTGGCGTGCCACATGAAGCCCGCGGTCTATCTTGTGGATACCGGGCCCTTGGTCGCGCTGTTTGACCGCAAGGATCCCGCTCACGAGTTGGTGCGTGCGGGTTGGGCACCTTTGGTTGGACGATTTGCAACCACCGGCGCGGTCATCACCGAAACGCTGCATTTCTTGCAACCCATCGCTGGAGGTGCGCAGGCCCTCGCGGGGTTTCTGCGCAAAGGCTTGCTGCTCATCGATGATGCCTTCGCGCAAGCCAGAATCGACGCCGCCGTCGGGCTGATGGCACGCTATCACCATATCCCCATGGATTTTGCCGACGCCACCCTGGTGCTGCTGGCCGAACGGCTTGGCACTTCCAGCATCCTGACTCTCGACGAGCGTGGCTTCCGCACCTTCCGCTTTGCCACGAAACGCCACTTCCAACTCACCCTGCAAGATTAGGACAAGAGCCCGGGCGATCAACTCCACGCCGGTGAGCCCGGGCAGGTCCATATCCACCAGCAGGATGTCCAGTTCCGGTCGCGGCTCGGCGGACAGAAACTCCTCGGCCGACGCGAAGGTGTGGACCGAGCGCACGCCCGGCTCGCCTTGCAACAGGAACCGGAGGTTTTCTAAGATCGGCTATGGGGACAGAGAAAATAGTCCGACCGAGGAAGGCTGCTTGACTGCATGCAATTTCTCCATTAAACTGCATGCATGACACAGGTGACTGTAAGGAAAGTGGAGGAGGAGTGGGTGGCGAAAGCGAAGGCTGACGCTGCCGAGAAAGGTGTGTCGATGAATGCGATTCTGGTGGCCGCTTTAAAAAAAGGACTGGGTGTGGATAGCAAGCCCAAGACGAATGGACTGGAACGATTTGCCGGAACCTGCCCTGAAGGGTTTGGCCCGGAGTTTGAGGAGGCCATGGGAGAGTGTTCGCGCATCGATGAGGAGCGGTGGAAATGAAGATCGCTCTCGACGCGAATGCCTACTCCGATTGGAAGCGGGGGATTCGGTGGTTGGATGAGATTCCCACTGCAGACGAAGTCCATGTGAGTGCCACCGTGATCGGCGAGCTTTGTTATGGTTTTGCCCGTGGGAATCAGGAAGTGGCGAACGTCGCCGAGCTTGAGGCATTCTTGTCACATCCTGCCGTCGTTGTGAATCGAGTCACGGATTCCACGGCCCGGTACTATGCGGCGCTGAAGAAGTTTCTCCGGTTTCAGGGGACGCCATTGCCTGAGAATGACATTTGGATCGCGGCCTCCAGCATGGAACACGGCTCCATGCTGCTCACTCGCGACAGCCACTTTGCATGCCTGCCACAGTTGCGAGTGCGGTGGCCGCAAACTTAGGTGGAGCCGCTGCGCTCTTTGGTTGGTTGTTCGGCGTTGGTTGTTCGGCGTTGGTTGTTCGGCGTTGGTTGTTCGGCGTTGGTTGTTCTCGCATTTTCCTCTGCCGCCGGTAGGGCGTGGCGGCCTCGCCGCGCCCTGAATACCCCTGCGGGCGGGATGCTGCTGCTAGATCATTGGCG
>CAIVSK010000325.1 GCA_903908495.1 Akkermansiaceae bacterium | reverse complement strand
CCCGACCACCAGGTCGGCGCGCACCAGTTCCTCGCCGAGCCGTTCCATCTCGCTTTCCGGATAAATCTCGTAGCTGCCGCGGGCGGTGCTGTAGGTCACGGCCACCGACACTCCCATTTTTGATTTGTTGGCAAAGCCGCCGACGTCGCCGCCGCTGCGTTGGGTTTCCAGATCGAAATAGACAATGTTTTTGGCGGCCACGGCCAAGCTTAGGACGGCCGGCAAGAGTCCGGCAAGCCTGCGCTTGAGCCAATCGCCAGTGAGCCATCCGCGCATTGCTTGTACGGAGGGGCAAGAGTAGCCCCCCTCCCGCCCGCGTCTCTAGGCTTCCGACGTCACATCCTTCAGTTCGCCGTTGACGCGGACTTTCACCTTGGCGGGCTTGGCGGCCCGGATGTGATAGGAGGTGACCTTGCCATCCTGCCACGCACAATCGACGGTGAAGCCGCCCCGCGCCCGCAGCCCGCTGAACGACCCGCTCGCGGCCCAATCCTTGGGCAGGGCGGGCAGCAGCGCGATCTCGCCGGCGTGGGATTGCAATAACATCTCGGCCATGGCACCGGTGATGCCGAAATTCCCGTCCATCTGGAACGGCGGATGGTTGGTGAAGAGATTCGGCTGCGTGTTATACGTTAGCAATCCCCGCAGCATGATGCCGGCACGCTCGGCGTCGCCCAGCCGCGCCCACATCGCGCAGCGCCACGGCCAGGTCCACGACCGGCGGCTGTCGCCAATCGTCGTGTCCACCCCAAACGGCTTGCCGGTTTGGTCCTGGTGGTCATTGCTGCGGACCTTCAGCGAGACAATCGCCGCCTTCGCCAGCTCCGGGGTGAGGGTGGGGGTGATCTGACGCCCCGGATAGACCGCAAACATATGCGACGTGTGCCGGTGGGTGTCGTTCGGCTCATCGCGGTCGGCCTGCCATTCCTGCAGCTGCCCCCATTTGCCGATTTTGTTAGGTGCGAGCTTGGCTTGCATGCCGGCCACCACTAACTGGTAGTCGGCGTCGACCCCGAGGGCCTTGGCGGCGTCGAGGTAGTTTTGGAACAAGTCCCAGATGAGTTGTTGGTCGTGCATGACGCCGTCCTCGCGGGGGCCGTGCTCGGGGGACCAGCCGTTAGGGACGACCAATGAGCCGTCCGGCAGCGTCTTGAGGCGGTCTTCCCACATCTGGCAAATCTCCTTGAGCATCGGGTAGGCGGATTTTTTCAGGTAGGCGGTGTCGCGGGAAAATGCCCAATGTTCATAGACGTGCTGGGCGTACCAGGCGCTGGCGGGGATGTTCCATTCCCAGCCGTTGCCGCCGAAGATGTTCTGGCTGGTGCGGGCGGTCCAGCCGCGGGTTTTCGCGCCAAATGCCTTGCGGGTGGCGATCCGGCACGGCTCGGCCGCGGCCTCGATGAAGTCCACCAAGGGGATCTGGCATTCGGATAGATTGGTCGATTCGGCGCCCCAGTAGTTCATTTGGACGTTGATGTTGTTATGATAGTCGCTCGCCCACGCCGGGCTGTTGCTGTCATTCCACAAGCCCTGCAAGTTGGCGGGCAGGCCGCCGGGCCGCGAGCAACTGGCCAGCAGGTAGCGGCCGTATTGAAACAAGGTGACCTCGAGGTCAGGATCCGCCATCGATTCGGCCACGCGTTTTACGGCGTCGTTGGCACTGGCGTCCACGCCATTCCCTTGTGCCGGTTTCGGTGTGCCGCTGCTGCCGGCGTAGCGTTTCAGGCGCTGGTCGGTCGGCAGCGCGAGGACGTCCGGCGCGGTGGTCCCGAGCTGGATCCGGGCGCGGTCGAGCAAGGACGTCAGGTCGGCGACGTGGGCGGCCTTGAGTGCCGCGTACGGCTTGGCGATGGCGGCGGTGAGTTCCTTGCCGAGCCGTGGCAGCGGGTCCGCACCGCGCCAGCCCGCGGCGTAATCCGGCTTGTAATTGGTGCGGGCATCGAGCAACAACAACAGGCTGTCGCAATTCTCAAACACCAGCGTGGTCCCTTCGATGCGGGTCTTGCCGCCGGTGGCGAGCAGGCTCACCGCCGCCGCGTGTTTCAGCTTGTTAGGCATCTCGCCGCTGAACACCAGGTTGTTGGCGGTGGCGGTGGTGACGGCATCCTGCGCGGATTTCAATGAGATCTTGCCAGTCAGGGCGCCCGGCTTGTCGGCCGAGTAGCGGAACGCGAGCACCTGGTCGGGGTGGCTGGCAAATCCCTCGCGGGTGAACTTGATGTTATTATAAGTGAAGGTGGTGGTGTGGACGCCGGTTTTGATATTGAGGCTGCGCTGGTAATCCGCGGGCACTG
>CAIVSK010000324.1 GCA_903908495.1 Akkermansiaceae bacterium | reverse complement strand
GCAGCAGCGTAAATCCGAAGGTCTGAAAACCGACGATGATCAGCATCAGACCAAGAATTGCCGGGTAGGAAATCTGTGCCAACTTGAGTCCTCCCTCAATGTAGCGCCAGATCAGTGCACTCTCCAATATCAAGCCGACGGCCAAGCAGACACCCGCTGCGATCATACCGCGGTTATACGTCAGTTCGCGTTGCACGGCAGCTGCGACTCCCAAACGCAGATCATGCATGATGCGCGCCAAGATGCCGATCTGGATACAACTGTAGCCAAGCGACACCAAGGTCATGCCGAGCAGCATCCAGTACAGGTTGAAGCCGATGCCGCCGATGGTGATTGGACCGAAACCCAGAGGGATCGATAACAATAACCCGAAGGTCAGCATCGCAACACCAGGCTTCAACAGAAACGAATCCGGCGAATAGACGAGCATCACGCGCAGGTTCTGCCAGCCCGCGATCCACGGGGAGAGCCAGCCCGTCCGGCGGTGATGACTCAGGCGGCCCGCCCGGTCCCGGTAAAACCGGACCGGCACCTCCGTAATCCGCAAGCCGAGCCGGGCGGCCTTCAGTACCATCTCTGACGCATATTCCCAGGCTTGGGAACGCAACTTCAGGCGGAGCAGCGCAGCGCGCGTCAGCCCCCGCATGCCGCAATGAATGTCGGAAAAGTGGCTGCCATAGAGGCGATTGAGAAACCAGGTCGTCAGCGGGGTGCCGAAGTACCGGTGCAGGGACGGCATGGCGCCGTTCTCGATCTCCCCCTTGAACCGGCTGCCCATCACCATTTCGTAGCCCGCCCGGAATTTTTCTACGAACGGCGCCAGCTCCCGGAAGTCGTAGGTGAGGTCGGCGTCGCCCATGATCACCCAGTCGCCGCGAATGTAGGGAATGGCGTCGATGTAGGCACGGCCAAGGCCGCGCTTGGGCACGCGCAGCACCTCGGCGCCGCGGGCCAGGGCCAAGTGCGGGGTTTCGTCGGTCGAACTGTCCACGATCAGTATCTGTGCGGTCACCCCCGCGGAGCGGATGCCTTCCTTGCACCAGTCCACGAATTCACCGATGGTGATCTTTTCGTTAAGCGCCGGCACGACGATGCTCAGTTGCACGGGCTCAGGTTGAACGCCCGGCGGCAACCAGTGTTCGATCGTGGCGGGGGCTTCGGTCATGGCGCGGAGGTCGGTCAGAAGCGCGAATCCCGCAGGGCCAGCATGGCGTCGCGCATCGCCGCGGCGGAGGTCCGTTGGCAACGCCAGCCCAGGGCGGTGATCTTGCTGCAATCGAAACGCACCACGGGCACGTCTCCCTTCCACCCCCGGTCGCCGCCCGTGAATTCGAATCGGACGTTGCGCGGATCCAGGCCGCAGACCTCCAGCGCGATCCCGGCGATCTGGCGGACCGTGATATAGTCACCCGTCGCGACATTGAACACGTCATAGCACTGGTTCCCCTGGCGCCACGCGAGGAAGAGGGCGTTGAGGATATCGTCGATGTGAATGTAGCTCTTGCGCTGGTTGCCGTCGCCTAGG
>CAIVSK010000323.1 GCA_903908495.1 Akkermansiaceae bacterium | reverse complement strand
GTCATCTTGGGACTGCCTGCCGAGAACCCGCGTCGCGGCTTCGGCTTCCTGCGCGAGGTTTTGTCGCTCGGCTTCCACCTCGGCACGCAGTGCGATCCACGCCTCGGGTTCCTCCCCCTCCCCGCGTTCCTCGTATGTAGCCTCCAAGACCTCGCGAATCTGGTCCGGCAAAACCATCGACTCGCGGGCGACGAAGACCTCCGCCGTGCGCAGCAGGACGTACGGCGCATAGACAAAACCGGATTTTCCAAAGGCCTTGCTCAACGTCTTTGCCGTTGCGTCAGTGGCCACTGCAGGCGCATTGATCCAAAACTCGGGCTCCCCCGCCAGCCGGTCGGTGCGATCATGCCGCCAGAGTCTTCCCATGCGTTGCAGCAGCATGTCCGTGGGAGCGAGGTCGGACACGATGAAATCCAGATCAATGTCCACACTCTGCTCGACCACCTGTGTAGCGACCAGCAGAGAGCCCATGCCATCATCGGCACGTTGCTTGCCGAGACGCTCCAGCCAGTATCCTTCGAGTTCCTGACGCCGGAAGAACGGGAATCGGCTGTGCAGCGTGGCGACCTCCACGTGAGTGTCGCGGACACCGCCCTTGACCTTGCGGCAGGTATCCTGCGCCTCGGCCACCGTGTTGCGCAGATAGAGGACATGCTGGCCAGCCTCGGCCCGCTCGATGCATTCCGAGAGGATTTCCTGCTCCGGCAAAGCGGTGGTTCTCACCTTCAGCATGCGTGAAGCCGGGGCCTCGACCGGAATTTCGAAAACGGGTGAGTCAGGCTTTGCCACGGTTACCAACGGATAAGCCAGCGAGGCTGCCGACTCCACCTGGCCGCCCGCTGCGGCGATGAGTTCCTGCCGCCGCGCCTTCGTCAGAGTGGCGGATAGCACGATCACCGAGCAGCGCAACGCCAGCAATTCCCTGATGAGTTGGGAAATGAGGGTGCCGGTATAGACGTCGTAGCTGTGGATTTCATCCAGGATCACCACCTTGCCCGCCAACCCGAAACGCCGCACAAAGAAATGCTTCACCGCCACCACGCCTTGCAAGGCCTGATCTACCGTGCCCACGCCAAAGCGTGCCAGCATGGCGTGCTTGGACGAAGCAAACCAGGAGCGGCCTTCCCGCACGTGCGCGGCAGAGGCGGTATCGCCGGCATCGGCCGGGTGCAGTCGCCATGTCTGATGATCCTCCAGCCACGACGCCCCGTGGGCCAGGCGCAGGTTGGCGGCATCCGCCAGCGCGGCTTGCAGAAACGGCGCGACCCGCAGGTGGATGCGGTTGCTGGTCACCTGCGTGGGCAGCGCGAAGTACATCCCGTCATTGGCACCTGATTCGATGAGCCGGTGCGCCGCCCACAGCGCGGCCTCCGTCTTGCCGCAGCCCATCGGGCCTTCGACGATGAACAAGCCTGAAGACCCGCACTGGGTGTGCAGGGCAGTTTGCAGAGGCACCGGCGCGTAGCCACCGAACAACTCGCCAAACGTGCGCGAGCGGACGGCTCCGCCCTGCCAATGGATCTGGTCCAGCGCCCTCGCCGCCGCCTTCCGGCTTTCATCGAGCGTCAGGCCGCGCTCACTTGGGAAAAATATCTCATTCGAGCCAATCCAATCTGCCACGGAAATCAGCCCCGCCACACACCACAGTTCGGCAAGGTGCTCCTGCGGCGGCTCCGGGGGCAAGGGGCCGAAGATGCTGACGAGGTGGGCGAGAAGTTGTTCACGCGCCGCTGTCTCCCATGCCTCGCGCTCAGGAACGACGTTGATGCTGCCGACTCGTTTACCAAAAATCCGCCCGTGATGCACACCCGCCGCAACGGCCCAGAGGCGGGTGCCGGTGGGTTTCATGACGCCCTCGAGGAAATACTGGCTGACCTTGGCATGATCCGACTCGGAGCCCTCCCTCCATCGTTCCCGCGCCGCCGCCTCTGCCAGCCCAGCCTGCACCAGCCACGCCGGGCATTTCGCCTGAAACCCGGTGCTGATCTTTCCGATATCGTGAAGCGCTGCCATGCTCACCGATCCCGCCGGCAGCAAAGTCCGCAGCGTCACGCCCCCACGCTCCAACAGCGCCTCCGCCACACACCCGACGTTGACGCAGTGATCGCGCACCGAGATTCCCGGCTGATCTCCATAACAGGTTTTCGCCCAAAAGTCAGGCATTGCTGCGGCAGTTGCTAACATCGTGCCTGTCGGGTGGGATCTCCCATGAATGCCAACGGGCAGATCGGAGAGCCGGAGTTGCAAAAAAAAGACAGAGCGGTTAGGGGCACACTGGAGAAGAGCGAAATTCCTGCTAGGGGGGAAGCGCAAAATGCAGCAAGTGCCATAAAATCCCGAGCAATTGGTT
This sequence comes from Akkermansiaceae bacterium, assembly GCA_903908495.1. Taxonomy (GTDB): domain Bacteria; phylum Verrucomicrobiota; class Verrucomicrobiia; order Verrucomicrobiales; family Akkermansiaceae; genus Luteolibacter. The sequence continues at coordinate 947 of CAIVSK010000323.1, read as the reverse complement.
TGAGGCTCAGTAAGCCTGTTCGATATGATTGGCGCACGCCCCAAGGCCGGCACCGCGCAGAACTGCTTCACCAACCTAGCGGCAGCCCAACGCCCCCCCTGCCGAGATGAACGTCAGCTGACCAGGCACCGCCGCGGCCCGCCCTTGAATCCGCCCACCACTCCGCCAGATTGACCGCCGCCCATGCCCGTGAAAGCTTGGCGTTTACCACCTTTGCCATCATGACGCGGGTCGGCAGCACCGCCGGAAGTGCCACCATTTGCGAAATTTCCGAAACCCTCGACCTGCCCTATCACACAATCTTGCATCAAGTACACCGCACCCCCTGGTTGGAATTTGACCGCAGCGCAGAACGCGTGCGACCGGGGTTGAATGAAACCGGCTTGCGGAAAATGGCCAGAATGGAACAACGGCTTGCCCGCAAACCCATCCCGGCAGCAACCACGCCGCCCCCGCCACCGCCCAGCCCTTCCGCCAGCGTACCGCGCAGCCAGGCAGCAACCACCAAGGGCGGAACATGACAGCCCCGACACACGCGGGCCGCTTGTGTGCCGTCCCTGAGTAGGCATGAAGAATGAACCGGTGAGCATGAGCGCAGGCACACGCCACACCGAACGCGCCGGCATAACCGCCCGCAGGACGGCTTCCAAAACATTGACAAATTTTGACATTTCCGCAGGCAAGCCGACCAGGCGCACGCCACCCAAGCCACGCCGACACCCCGCCCGCCGGCCATTTGCTCCAATGTTAGCAAAACTTAGCATTTCCGCAGAGGGTGAAACGATAAAAACCAATAGGGCTTTTAGTGGATTCGTTCCCACTTTCGTTCCCACTTTCGTTCCCATTCTGCCATTTTCAGCCCTGCCAGTAGCCTGTTTTCGTTGTAGGTACGGTGAAAATGCGCGCTGCAGGGTTCGAACCTGCGACCCCATCCGTGTGAAGGATGT
>CAIVSK010000322.1 GCA_903908495.1 Akkermansiaceae bacterium | reverse complement strand
GGTCCGACGAGAGTGCGGGTCACCGGGCAGAACTCCTGCAACAGGATGCCGGCGAAACGCTGGTGCTGCATGCGGTGATCCCACAGCATGTTCAGCAACCATTTGCGGCCATCATCATCGTGGAAGAGTGACGGATCAAACCCGCTGCCATTGAGCAGCACCGGCTCCGACCACGGGCCGGTGATCGCCGGCGCGGTGACCAGATAGTTGTAAGCAACCTTGTACGGATCGCGCTTCCAATACTTCACATCGGTGTAAATCAGATGAAACAGCCCGTCCGCATGCGTCAGGCACGGCGCCCAGATTCCGCCGGAATCCGGATTGCCAACCATGTCCAATTGACTTCGCCGGTCCAACACACGCGTCAGCAGGCGCCAGTTTGCCAGATCCAGCGAATGATGGATCTGGACTCCCGGAAACCATTCAAACGTCGAGGTTGCAATATAGTAGTCATTGCCCACCCGCAGAATTGATGGGTCCGGGTTAAATCCCCGCAAAATGGGATTGCGGATCACAGGATTGGAATTGGCGGCTGCGCTCATGGGAGGACGGGTTTATGACCGGGCGGCGAAGTGAGTATCATCAGGTGGTTTGGCCGATCAATAAGGTAGGACGATGAACGGAGGACGGCAAGGCGGTATCAGCAGCGCCGGCAACGAGCTGGAATGCCATTTCGGCGGCTTTTCTGCCCATTTCGTAGGATGGGACTCTGACGGTGGTGAGCCGTTGCCAGGCGCTCAGGGAGGCATAGTCGCCATTGAAGCCGGCAATCGCCAGGTCGGCGGGAATCCGCAGGCGGTGGTCATAGGCGTTGCGGGCGACGAGGTTGGCGAGGTCATCATCGTAGGCAATGACGGCATCATGCTGGGCAATGAGCGCCCAATCCTTGGGGCTCAGCTCGACATCGAGGCCGACCACATCGGTGGTTTGGACGGTGTGGCAGACGGCTTTGCGACCGGCCTTGCGCATGGCCTTGCGGTAACCTGCTTCGCGGTCCACCGCGCTGTGGTGCATTTTCCCGATTGGCGGGCCACCCGCGATCCGGCGGTGGAGGAACGCGATGCGCTGGTAGCCCTTATCTATCAGATGGCGTGTTGCCTCGATCGAGCCCCATTCGTCATCGACGTAAACCGAGTTGTTTTCGTGGCGGTCGTTGATGAAAATGACCGGCATGCGGCTGGCCTGGATGCGTTCGTAGATCTGATAGGCCATTTCGCTGTAACTTTCGATCACGAGGGCATCGAGGTTGCGTTCACTGAACACACTGGGCATGGCGGTGCTGATGTCGTCGATGGTCCGTGGCAGCCGGATGAGCGTCATGCGGGACCCGTGCTCCTCCGCGATGTCATGAACCCCGGCCATGTAACCATAGGGTGTGTTGGTGAACATCCCGGTTTTGGCGACGAAGTATCCGATGTTGTCGAAGCTGTTGGAGCGGATGGATCGCGCGCCGGAATGCGCCTGGTAATGCAAACGCTGGGCCACCGCTTTCACCCGTTCCACGGTTCCAGCCTGGAGCTTGATGTTGGAGTCCGGCCTGGGACGCAGCGCATGGGATACCGCTGCGGTGCTGACGCCGGCAGCGAGCGCAATGTCCTTGATGGTGGTTCGACGGGTGGGGGTCATCTACGGAGTGGAGGAGACAGGATGTGGAGACGGCCCATTCAGCCAGCGACATCACCGCAGCGCGCCGCGCTACGGGCGTGATGCCTGGCCGAGCTTGAGCACCGCAAAAAATGCAGGTTTGGGCTTGAGATCGCGGCCGATGAGCAGCGGGTGGTTGGTCCGACCGCGGATTGGGAACCCGTTCAACCAGGACTGGCCGTCGTCCAGCCCCCAGAGGGTCACGCGGGTGATGGACTTGCGATGGCGCAGGTAGATCCCGAACAGATCGGCATAGCGCCGCGCGAGCTTCTCCTGCACGTCGTCGGGCAGCCCTGCCGCGTATGGATTCAAGGAGGCGTCAGCCTGTTCGCGGCGGCTGATGTCGGCATTGCCCATGTTGCCCCGTGACGGCAGGACATCCACGTCAAGTTCGGTAACCATCACCTTGACGCCCAATGCGGCCAAGTCCTTGATGGTCTTTTCCACATCGGCAAGCGACGGAGAGTTCAGTTGAAAATGTGACTGGGTGCCCACACCGTCGATCGGCACTCCGCGCTCAATCATGCCGCGCACCAGCTTGACGCAGTTACTCCGCTTGTGTTCGTTTTCCAAGCCGTAGTCGTTGTAATAGAGTTCGGCCTTGGGATCGGCCTCTCTGGCGAAACGGAACGCCTGGTCGATAAAATCATCGCCAATGATGCGCCGCCATGGCGAGTCGCGCAGGATGCCAGGTCCGCCGTCGGCAAGCGCTTCGTTAACCACGTCCCATCCCTTGATCTTGCCCTTGTAGCGTCCGGCCACGGTTTGGATGTGGTCGCGCATCCGCTTCAGCAACTGCTCGCGGGTGGCGGGCTGGCCGTCCTCCCCCTGGAAGACCCACGCTGGCGTCTGGCTGTGCCACACGAGGTTGTGCCCTATCAGCTTCATGTCATGTTTCGCGGCAAACTCCGCGTAGGCATCGGCCGCCTTGAACTCATAGCGCCCGGGCTGCGGATGCACCGATTGCCACTTCATGTCATTCTCCGCCGTCAGCGTGGAGAACTGCCTGGCTGCGATCTCGCCGGCGTGGGCGTTGCGGCCATCGATCTGCGCCGGGTTGAGGGCGGCACCGACGAGAAAATCGTCGGCAAAGGCCGCACGGAGCGCAGGCGTAGCGGGGACCGCAGCGGCGGCGAATTGGAAGACGACGGCCGTTGCGGATGCCAACAAGGTGCACCCGCCAAATCCGAGCGATCGCGTCATGTTTTTCATATGGGTCGGATTCATTTGGAACTCTGCGCCGCGACGCATTGGTTTTTCAGTCAGAAAATAATCCCAGTTCGCCACACCTCTCTGCTCCAATGGATAGCTTGGGCTCCATGGTTCATTTCCGCCCAAAAAATCCCGGCCGAAGAAGCGCGTCGCACCTCGCACAACCCACCCATGACGCTCCCCTCACCCAAAGGCAAGAAAATAATTAAACGTTTTAGTTTTTCTTGCGATTATTGTTGCCACTATTCCTTCCAGATCGAAATATCGCCTGACGAATCGGTGCCACCGTCGGCCTTGATCTCGGCTTGCAGCAGGTATTTCGCGGCCGGGTCATACTTGGAGATGGCAAAGCGGTAAACGGTGTGGACGTTTTCGGTTCCCGTGTGACCGGCCTGATCGTCGCGGGCGATGAGTGCATCAGCGCTCAACAAGGCGACCTTGCGGAAGTCGAGGCGGTGGGTGCCGCGAGTGTATTGGAATTCGAAGCCGTAATCGCCCGCTCCGGTGATGCCCTTGCTGACATCCCAGGATTTGACGACCCAGTCCGCTTGCAGGTCTTTTGGTGTCCACTCGGCGATTTTCACCGGCATGGCGATGGCGGGGCCGGACGCCCTGAAGGCGATAGATAAAGGAGTCATGGTCTTCCACAGGCCACGGGTGAAGTCCGGGATGGGCACCGGCATGCTGCCCGTGGCGACGGACAGCGACGAGACCTCAATGATTGAGCTCCAAGCCGCGGCATCATACACGACGCTGTCCGGAGTGATCCCCTGGCGGATGCAGTCAAGATGCCGCCAGTTCATCACGAAATCCATGCCGCCGTGGCCGCCGCCTTTGGCACGATCCTCGAGTTTGCGCCACAGCGGATGGGTGAAGAGCTTGCGCATGCGGGCGAGGTCCTTGTCGCTCAACCATTCATGGGAGCCGGGGGAATCCAGCCGGTATTTCCGCGGTTCGTTGATCGCCAGCCGTGCCGGGTAGTCGAAGAATGTCCCGCCAGTGCCCGATAGAGCATTGATGCGGCTGTATGGCCGCGGGCTGATGACGTCATGCTGGATCATGATGGTGCGGCCCAGCTCGGTCTTGATGGTCGAGGTGTTCATATCGCCGCAGATGTACTTTTCCTTCTCATGTTTGCCGCCGTTCGGGCGGTTCTTGTCGCGCCAGGTGTGCAGGCCGATCTCCGCCGAGCTCATGGAAACGAGGAACTTGAACTGATCGCCGCGGCCGATGCCCATGTATTGAGCGACGGGTCCGAGGCCGTGGGTCGGATAGAGGTTGCCGTCGTATTGCCAGTGGTAATCGCGCCTCCAGTCGCCCTCGGTGCCGAGGGAAAACAACATGCTCCGCAGATCGTGGATGTAGGCGCACTCGCCGTGGGTCAACTCGCCGAAGACTCCCTCGCGGACCATGTTGAGGATGAATAGCTCGTTTTCCCCGTAGCAGCAGTTTTCCAGCATTACACAATGGCGCTGGGTGCGCTCGCTGGTGTCCACCAGTTTCCAGCAATCGTCCACCGTCACCGCGGCGGCGACTTCGACGAAGGCGTGTTTGCCGTGTTGCATGGCCCCGACAGCCATCGGGACATGCCAAGCCCAGGGGGTGGCGATGTAGACGACGTCGATGTCATCCCGCGCGACCATCTTCTCCCAGATGTGCTCGGTGCCGCTGTAAATATCAGGGCGTTTGCCGCGCGCTTTCTCACAATGATCCGCGGCGCTTTTCGCTCGCTCGTCACGCAGGTCGCACACCGCCACCACCTCGGCGAATTCGAGGTTGAGGCAGTCGTTGACGTGGGTCATGCCGCGGCTGAGACCGATGAGAGCCACGCGAACCTCCTGGAGCGGTTTGGTGGTGAGGTTATGGACGGGCTTCTGGCCGGCGGGGCGCGGCCGTGGACTGACGATGTCCTGGCGGATGGTGATGCCGGAAGGCAGCGTCACGAGGCCGGCGGTGGCCGATGCGCTGGCGGTGGGGCCGAAGAAGCCGGCAAACGAGGTGGCCAAGCCGCCGAGGGCGGTGGTTTTGAGAAGTTCTCGACGGGTGGTATTCATGGGAGGTGACTCTAAGGGTAGCAAAAAAGGTATTCAACGACGGGGAAGACCCCATTCTTGCAGTAATCGTCGCAGCTGGCCAACAGCAATGCCACCAGATCCTTGTTGGTCTTCGGCGAAACCCTTGAAGAGGCGAAAGCCAATCTCATGGACGCCTTGGAGTTGGTTCTTGGTTAAGGAATTGCTTTTGAGGTGATGGCCGTTGAAAGGGCCGGTGGCCGGACCGCAGGGCCGGGAAATGGGGGGGATTTCGCGGCCCTTCAGAACTTCCCGTCCGGCGCCACCTCTAACGCATGCGCAATCGTGTTGGGTGATGGGAGGGGGGCTTTACTCGGGCAAGCAGACGGCGCAAGCGGATGCGATTGTAGCGTTGGGCGATGACGCAGGGCAGGTTGGCAAGGATGGCGTAGGTAATGATCACCAGATTTCCCCACCACGGGTTCCATAGGAAAAAGATCGGGACAAACAGGAACGCGCAGCAATGGCATAACTCACCACGCCGGGTTTCCCGGATGAAGTTTTGCAGATATCCGGAATCCGTGGCGATCAATTCGTTTTTGGCAAAACCGCCGCCGAACCAACTGGCGCCGTCCGGAAGAAAGTCCTTCCAATGTTTGACGCCGAACCAGCGCTGGTAAAACCCGCGAGTTTCAAACTGGAATTTGACATCCGTCACGTCGAACCATGCCGCGGGCATGCGGAGAAACCCCCATGCCAGCGCAAGCTGAATGACAGGCCAGAGCGTGACGTTTAGGATCACGATCCAGATCACCGGAAGTTCAATCGGCATGAATCTCCCGTCCTTTCCATGTCACATTCTTCCCCGATCTCATGGCCGACCATCCGAACACTCCGAAGAAAAACACAAGCGGCACTGGGTAAACCAGCATCAGGAGCCAGCCGAATTTTCCCAACTTCCTGCCGACCCAGGCGACCTGCAACGAGCACAACAGGCAGGCAGGACCCCACACGAGCCATTCGCCCGTCAGAATTCCTGCCTGTGGTGCCAGCAGCAGTCCTGCCATCCACGCGATGACCAGCAGCAGGGTGCCGGCTGGCGTGCCACCCGCGCCCGCGGCAAATCCCTTGGTCCACCCATGCACCAATTCCCGCAATCCTGTAGGATACATCCGGAAAGCAACGAGCCCTTTTCCAGTCAGGCTGCGCAAGGGGATTCCCGCAGCCCGGAAGCGCTCCGCAAGACGGAAATTCTCAAGAATGCGTCCGCGCACCGCCTCATGACCGCCCACCCGCTGGTAGTGGCTTGCGCTCACTAACAAAATCTGGCCGGCCAGACCGCGGGGCACGGTGCCTGCAGTCATGCACAGGTTGAAAAACAACGAAAGGTCCTCGTAGGATTCCCGCACCGCATGATAGGGCACGACGCAAAGGGCGCCGTCGTGGGGGAATGAAAGGAGGTATTGGAGACCACCCGGCTCTAACCAGGTATCCGCATCCATGAACAACAGCCGGTCGCCCTGCGCCGCAAGTGCGCCCTGATGGCATGCCCAGGTTTTTCCGCGCCAGCCATCGGGCAGCGGCTGCGAGGCGATCACCGTGGCTCCCATCTCACGCGCAATGGCGGCGGTGTTGTCGCTCGAACCGTCATCCACCACGAGGATTTCACGGGGTGTCACCGATTGGGTGGCGAAGGATTGCAAGAGTCTCGGCAGATTGTGGGCCTCGTTGCGAGCCGGGATGATGACGCTGGTTTGCACCGGATTGCAGGGGCCAGGAGTGACGCGCGGCCTGCGGAAACGCGCGGCCAGGATCCATCCGGTCATCCACAGGACCATGAAGGCGAAGATCATTGGCGGTCCCATGCTGCCACGGATTTCGCGACGTTTTGGCCGCAGAGCACCACCATCGGCATTCCGCCGCCGGGATTCACCGAGCCTCCGACGAAAAACAGATTCGGATATTTCGTGCTTTGTTTCGGTGCCTTGAACGCGAGGTTCTTGAATCGGTCACTGACGACGCCATAGATGGACCCCTTGTTGGAATAATACTGCTCGCGGATGTCGATCGGGGTCCAGCAATGCTCGAAGACGACATGCTTGCGCAGATCCGTGAGGCCCATGCGTTCGAGCTTGTCGAGGACCCGCTCCTTGAACGCCATATAATCGTCGCGGGTGAGCGGATGATCGTCGTCGATGTGCGGAATGTGTGGCAAAATTTTCAACCCATCGCATCCGTCGGGAGCCACGGTGGGATCGGTCCTGGAGGCGGCGACGAGATAGATCGTGGGATCGGGCGGGAGTTGGCGCTTGCGGAAGACGGTGTGGAAATGCTCGCGCTGGTGGTCGGAGAAAAAGAAGTTATGATGGGCGAGTTGGAGGTATTTCCGGTCCAATCCGAGTTCAAGCACGAGACCGGAACACGATGGCTCGAACTTTTCGAGTCCTTTCATCAACTCGTCATCCTCATGCAACAGCTTTTCATATGCCGGTATGACTTCCATGTTGGAGACGATGATGTCAGCGCTATGGCGGCTTCCATCGCTGGTCACGATGCCGGTGACGCGCCCGTCCTGCTTGGTCACCTCGACGACTTCGCTGTTGAGGCAGACCTTCACGCCGAGCTCGTCCATCAGACGCTGCAATCCCAGGGCGATATGATACAAGCCGCCGTCCACATACCAGAGGTCATGGCGGAACTGGATGGTGGCCATGCAGTTCATGAACGCCGGAGAGTGATAAGCCGAGGATCCGACATACTTGATGAAGTAATCGAAGATGTCCTGCATGTGGCGCGTCTTCAGATAGCGTTTCACCCCACCGTGCATGCTGCGGAACAAGTCGAACTTGAGGAAATTCAGCAGGCCGTAAAACTTTCTGAAGGCCGCGGCATTATCGAGTCCCTGCTCGAAATAGCCGGCGTTGACCAAGTCGTAGAGGTCGGCTGAATACTTGAGGAAGCGCCGCACGTTCTCGGGGTCTTCTCCCACCTTGCGGGCCTGCGCTGCCATCCGCTCCGGGTCTGGATCAAGGTCCACCACCTTGCCATCCTCGAAAAAATTGCGCCAATGCGGACGCAGCGACCGGATCGGGATATAATCGCACATTTTGCGACCGGAGCGTGCGAACAGGCGCTCGAAGATGTGAGGCAGGGTGAGGATGGACGGGCCGAGGTCAAAGGTATAACCCTGTTGCTTGAGCACGTTGAGTTTGCCCCCAATCTGCGGGTTTTTCTCATGAATGGTGACACGATATCCTTCCTGGGCCAGCGAGATGGCTGCGGACAATCCCCCGAGGCCGGAGCCGATGACGATGACGGTTTTGCTGCTCATATTCTTTCGGCTGTTGTCCAGTGAGGTGTTTGAGGCGGTTCTTGACGACGATATCCGGCGGCTGTGCGCGGGTGGGCCCTGCGCTCGCCAGAATTGCATGAGTGGCTCAGCCAATCATGAGTTGACCCGAGTGTAACCCAGCGGCAGAATTGCGCAAAGACCAAATGAATTTCAAAGCCACCCTTTCGCGCCAGAGGGCGTTTTTCCTATCCGGAGCGACCCGTGCGCCGGAGTTCCGGCGTGCACAACTCCTGAAACTGGCGGGCTTGCTGGAATCGCGCGAGACGCAGTTGCTGGCGGCGCTGCACGCGGATTTGCGGAAAAGTCCGCACGAGGCCTACGCGTCGGAGATCGGATTCGTGCTTGGCGAGATCCGCCACGCGCTGCGGCATCTTGGGTCCTGGATGAAGCCGGAGCGCCGCCCCTCGCCGATGCTGGGATGGCCGGCCCGCAGCCATATCCATCCGGAGCCCTACGGCATGGCCCTGATCATTGGTCCTTGGAATTACCCGCTCCAACTCCTCCTGTCGCCACTGGTGGGAGCGATCGCAGCCGGCAACTGCGCCATCCTCAAACCGTCCGAATTCGCGCCTCACACGGCGGAGGTGGTGGATCAGATGATCCGCGCCGCCTACCCGGAGAACTATCTAACCGTCATCCGGGGCGAGCGTGAGACATCCGAGGCCCTGCTGCGCGAGAGATTCGACAGCATTTTCTTCACCGGCGGCACGGAGACCGGACGAGCCGTGATGGCGGCGGCCGCGCGCCACCTGACGCCGGTGACACTGGAGCTTGGCGGAAAGTGCCCCTGTATCGTTTGTCCTGACGCCCCGGTGGAGACCACCGCGCGGCGCATCATTTGGGGGAAATTCATGAATGCCGGCCAGACCTGTGTCGCACCGGATCACGTCTGGGTGGATCACAGAATCGCGCCGGCACTGTTGGAGGCGATGAAAATGGCGCTGGCGGAGTTCTACGGCGAGGCACCCCAACAATGCCCTGACTATGGAAGAATCGTCAACCGCAGGCATTTCGAGCGGTTGGCGGAGTATCTCAAGCAAGGCGAAATCGTCTGCGGTGGCGAATGCGATCCCGCGGATCTATACATGGCGCCGACTATTCTAGCGAACGCACCATGGGATTCCCCGGTCATGACGGAAGAGATCTTCGGCCCGATTCTTCCGGTCATGGAGTTTTCCGATATCGGGGGAGTGCTGGAGAAATTCCGTGACCGGCCGAAACCGCTGGCGTTGTATCTTTTCACCCGCGACCGGGAGTTGCAGGAGCGGGTGCTTGCCGGATCCCAGTCCGGAGGAGCCTGCATCAATGACACCATCCTCCAAATCATTGGCCACGACCTGCCATTCGGCGGAGTGGGCGAGAGCGGTATGGGAAGCTATCATGGCCGCGCCAGCTTTGATTGCTTTTCCCACCGGCGCGTGGTGGTTCGCAGACCGTTCGCGTTGGACTCCAGGTTCCGCTATCCACCTCCCGGGGTGTCGTTGCCGGTGTTGAAGCGCCTGCTCCGCTTTCTCGGGTGAGGATCAGCGATTCCGAAATGGAAAAAGCTGAGATTCGGTAAGTCCTTTGATTTAGGCTGAAACTGGCGGCTTGAGGTGGAGGGGAGCGCTGTGAGCATTTTCGCATTCGATTTTCCCCAACTTTTTCCTTGCTTTCATGGTCCTCAGCCGCCTTGGCTCCCGCACGAGGTCAGGTGTTCTGAGGTTGACGATGCTGAGTCCGCCAGTTGGTGTGGAAATACAGTGAATCCACACTCCAATCCCACGCCGAGATGCTGGATGCGAGCTTGACCGCGACCGGGGTCCCGGCCAGGTTATGGATGCGCAGCGAGCCGGATTTCTGATAGGGCATGATCCAGCGGCAGATCATGGTGCCGTCGGCACGGGTTTCGCGCTCCCACATCTTGTGCGCGGGATCCACGCCATTGACGTTGCTGAAGAAATCCCCGACCGGACACCAGACCGTCGCTTCGCCGTCGAAACGCATCTCCAGCACGGTGGAGCGCAGCGCGAGCGGAAGATTGGCGGCATCCAGTTTGATCTCAAGGTGGCGGACGGCGGAGGGACCGTCCGGCAAGTCCACAACCGCAGATTTCCCTGCGGCTATCGACTTCTCAACTATCAGTGACTTGCCGCCTATGAAATCCGCCGGATTCACCAGTTCCTTGCCGGTGGTTTCCAGCAGAGCCGCCTCGCTATCTAACATTTCAGAGCGGAATGACTCGACCCTGGAACCGGGCGCGTAGGCGCGGTAGTTGATGATGTAGAAAAATGACAATCCCTCACGTGTGACCTTGCAGCTTTTGCTGAACGGGATCGGCAGATAGAGATCGCCCGCTCGAACCGTGGTTTGGGCAAAGGGCGGCTTGACGAAACCCTTGCCGGTGACCAGATCGATCATGCCGCACTGGATGCGCGGGATGGTTTCGCCGTCGATGTAGATGCGGATGTCGGTGCCCTTGCGGTCGCCGAGTCCCTGATAGAAGAACGGGGTCCAGATGCGCGTGAGCACCCCGGGCCCCTCGTACTCCATCAACACGGATTCAGTGCGGCCAGCGTTGGTTTCCTTGCGGATTTCAAAATTGCAGTCAGAATTGGCGAACCAGCCATTCGGATCGTCGGGCGTTTTGGACGCGCTGTTGGTGCTGCTTGCCTGCAGCGACAAGTACTCGGTGGCGGGCCAGTGGGTGACCACCGAGCGGTCGGTCATCTCGTGCAACAGGGAGGAGAAGGTGATTTCCGCGCTCGCGGCGGAAGCTAACAGGAATGGCACGGCGAAACAGCGGATCATGAGCGATGTGTGGAGTTACGGTTGAGTGATTTGTACGCGGAAGAACCCCTTGCCGGGGAGCCCATCGGAATTCTGTAGGATGAAGGTATGGTATTCCCAGGCGCTGCCAGCCAGATCGGGCAGGCCGGTGACGGTTGAATCAAGAGCGATCGGCGCTTCGATGACACTCACCGGATACGAATCGAGGTCAAGACTTCCTTCAATCGTATAGCGAATGCCGTCGATGGTGGCCGATGGTGCTGGCGAAACTTGCCGCCGCCGGCGTGTCGAGCACGCTAGGCGCGGTAACTGATGATATTATAGAACGGCACCGCGGTCAGGGTGACCTTGCAGGAGGAGGCGAACGGCACCGGCAGATGCAATACTCCGGCGCGGGCGGTGAAATTGGAGAACGGCTCCGGCAGGGAAATCGTGTTCTGCGGCGCCGGCTTGCTGCCATAGTCGGCGGTGGACCAGTTCAGATTGGTCAACAACTCGATGAAGTTCTGGTCAATGGCCGGAGTGGTCGACCCATCCAGATAGATGTGGATCCGCGGGCCGCTCCGGTTGCTGAAACTGCTGTAGAAAAATGGCGTCCAGAAGCGCGTCAGGGCACCAGGGCCGGTATGTTCCATGACCACCCATTCCTGTTGGCCGTTGATCGTCTCGGTGCGGATGAAGCCGGTGCCATCGCTATCAGCGAACCAACCGCCGCTGCCTTGGTTCGCCTCGTCGCGCGCCGTCGACAACCAGTTGTATCTGCATGCATGCTGGAGGCAGCCCCCGGGCCCAGACCGGCGCAATGAACGCAACCCATCCGGTGGTTCAAGGCTACGGCGTGCCCGTCGGGCGATCTTTCACACGCCTGTGTGCCTCACCGGCGGATGTCGTAACAATAAAGCAGATCGTGATGTCGCAGGAACAGTCTGCCTTGGCACACAACCGGATGAGCCCAGGCGTCCTGATCTTCACCATCTGCCAATCGGAACGTGCCTGCGGTTCGGAATCCGGTCTCAGTCAACTCTTGCAGCGTCATCATGCCCCGCGCGGTCAAACAGTAAAACCGCCCATCGGCGACGATCACCGAACCGTCGGACAAGTCGCCCACCGGCTTGACTTGCGTCGGATTGCCGGTCTCAACCTCGACCTTGGCCCAACCGGTCATGATGCCGTGAGTGCTTGAACCATACAAGCGACCGTCCACGGCGACGGTCCCGCCATTAGTGATCTTCAGTTCGCTGGACCACACTTGCGACGCCGCGCCGTCTCCTAACCTGACGCCGAACACGACGCCGTAATCGGGACTGGCATCGGTAAACAGCAGCATTTGGCCGGAAAGTACCGGTGTGGTGCTGACGGTGTTTTTGGGATCCGCTTGCGGCAGTTTCCAAACCAGACTGCCCGTCTCGGAGTCGACGGCAAACACGTACTTGGTGCAACTGTTGACCAGCAGCTTGCGCTTGCCCGCTTGGATGAGGATCGGTGAGGAATAGGACGCATGTTCGCCGTCGAGTGCCGGCGTGGCCCAAACAGCTGCGCCGGAGCGCTTGTCAAGAGCCACCATCAGGCCCTTGGCACCTGCCGGAGTTGCAAACACGCGCTCGCCATCCACCAGCACGGATTCGCTGATACCCCACATGATGTTTTTTGCTTGGTATCGCTCGAGCACATTCACGGCCCACGCGGTTTCGCCCGTCGCCGCATCCAGACTTACCAACCTCCCATGGGCATTCATGTGGTAAAGTTTGCCGTCGTCGTAACAACAGGACGAGCGGGCACCGGGATACGACTTCTTCCAGGGTTCGCCATTGGCGGTCTTCCATCGCGGTTGGCCATCGAGCGTGTACGCGCTGATGACCAGTTCTTTGTCCTCGTCGCCTGTAATATAGACGCCGTTCGCCACGACGATCGGGGACGAGTAGCCGCGGCCGATGCCCGAGACTTTCCATAGCAGCTTCGGGCCGCCTTCAGGCCAAGTTTGCAATAAGCCGGTTTCCGCCGAGATTCCGTCGCGGTGCCGCCCACGCCATTGCGGCCAGTCCGCGGCTGCGGAGCGACACAGCGATGGCACCGCTTCCTGCGCAGCCGCCGAGCGTGACCATCCGGAAGCCGCAAAGCCCATGCCCGTGCAGCCAAGGACTCGAAGCCACTTCCGCATCATGATGGTTCTTCCAAGTGCTGGGAAATCTCCTTTCCGGCATGATGCGCTGCGCGATTCTTGAGACATTTCAATATTGTTAGCATCCATAACTGTTCTTGCCTTTCCCGTCCAGGACCGCATCCCCACTCGAATTGGGTTTCACGAACTCAATCGGAGCTGTTGCGGTCAAGATCGCCTGTTAAACGGGTCCGCTCGGCCCAATCATTCATTTGGATCTTGTTTCGGAGCCTGCGGAGTGCCAGCCCAAGCGCACGGCGTCACCGGTGGCATTGCAGTTCGCCATTAGCGTTTCCACCTACTCCCAAATGGGATGCAGGAGGTGGCCCGAGACGGATTTGAACCGCCGACACGCGAATTTTCAATCCGCTGCTCTACCAACTGAGCTATCGGGCCATGACACAGCCACCCTTGCGGGCGGGGCGGGAATGTGTCGCGCGGCGCGCGGTTTGACAATGAGAAAGTGAGAAAAGCGCGAATTTTGTTATTTCGGGCGGCATCCGGGTGCTGGGGGCGGGCTGACGGCGGGGGCTCTTGCAGGCCGCCCGGGGAGGTTCACTTGAGGAAGACCTCGCGGGCCTTGGCGCCCTCGCCCGGGCCGACGATGCCGCGTTGTTCGAGGATATCGACCATGCGGGCGGCGCGGGTGTAGCCGAGGCGCAGGCGGCGCTGCAGCAACGAGGTGCTGGCCTTGCGCTCCTGGCGCACCACTTCGATGCACTTGATGATGAGCTCTTCGTCGGCTTCGGACACATCATCATCATCATCCCCGTCCTCATTGATGGACGATTGGATGTCGGTTTCATACTTGGGCTCGCCCTGTTTGGCACAATGGTCGACGATGCGTTCGACCTCGGCATCGGACAGGAAGGCACCTTGGGCGCGCTCGAGCTTGGCTGAGCCGGGCGGCAGATAGAGCATGTCGCCCTTGCCGACGAGCTTGTCGGCGCCCTTGGTATCAAGGATGACGCGGGAATCGAGGGCGGAGGAGACCTGGAAGGCGATGCGGCAGGGAATGTTAGCCTTGATGATGCCGGTGACCACGTCGGCGCGCGGCGTCTGGGTGGCGATGATAAGATGGATGCCGGCGGCGCGGGCTTTTTGGGCGATGCGGGCGATGCACATTTCCACGTCGGCCGGGGCTGTCTGCATCAGGTCGGCCAACTCGTCGATGAGAACGACGATGTAGGGGAAGCGCTCGGGGATTTGGTCGTCGTCGGGGATGAGGTCTTCGAGATCCTCCTCCTCGCCGAGGTCGCCGGACTCCAGCGCGCGGGCGATTTCCTCGATGGCGGCATCGTCGACGAGAGGCTCGGGTTTGGGCGGCAGCGGCGGGGCGTCGGGCGATTTTTCGGGGCGTGGGCGGTTGTTGAAGCCATCGAAATTGCGCACGCCCTCCTTGGCGAACATGCGGTATCGTTTTTCCATTTCGTTAACGACCCACTTGAGGGCGGCCACGGTCTTTTTGGGATCGGTGACCACCGGCACGACCATGTGCGGCAGCTTGTTGTACATCTGCATTTCCACCACCTTGGGGTCGACCATGATGAAGCGCAATTCGTCGGGGCCGAACTTGAAGAGGATCGAGGCAATGATCGAGTTGATGCAAACCGACTTGCCGGAGCCGGTGGCTCCCGCCACCAGCAAGTGGGGCATGGCCGCGAGGTCGCCGATGACCGTCTTGCCGTAGACGTCCTTGCCGAGGGCGAGCGGGATCTTTTTCTTGGCGGAACGGAACTCGGGGTCGTGCAGCAGTTCGTGCAGGGGCACGGCGACCTTGAGGGAATTGGCCAGCTCGATGCCGACGGTGTCCTTGCCGGGAATCGGCGCGAGGATGTTGATGCGCTCGGCGCAGGTGGCCCGCGCGATGTCGGCCTCCAGTTGGGAAATGCGCGACACCCGCAGCCCGGTGGACGGATAGATCTCGTAGCGGGTGATGGTCGGGCCGCGGGTGATATCGCCGGCGGTCACCTCGATGCCAAAGGCTTTGAGAGTTTCGATGATGGTTTGCTGGGTGGCGATCAATTCAGCGCGGTTGGCCTCCGGCGCATCCTCGATTTCTTCCGCGTCGAGCAGGTCGAAGCCGGGCAACTCGTAGTCCTCGAAGCCGGTGACCGACAGCGATTGGTGGCCGGACTTTTTCCGCTCAAACGGCCGGGCACCGGAGGTGGCCGGGTTGGAACTGCGGCGCTGGGAGGCATCGATGATCTGCGGCGGCGGCGTATCCCGCAACGGCAGCATGCCCTGGAGATCGTCCTCATCGGCGGCCTTGGCGGCGGCGGCGCTGGAGACGGCCTCGCGATCCTTGCGGCGCTGCTCGCGCTGGCGTTCACGTTCGGCGAGCATCGCGGCCTCGCGGGTGGCCACCCGTCCCGATTCGCTGCGGCCGGAGCGCCACTGGTCGAATTGGCGCCGGCCGAGCCGATAACAGGTCTTGGTGAAATGCACCGGGGTGTGGCCCGTGAGTAAAATCAGGGCAACCAGATAGGCAGCGCCGCTCAGCAGCAAGGTGCCGGCGTGGCCAATGATATTGACCAGCAGGGTGCCTCCCAGCACGCTGCCGATGACCCCGCCTGGGCCATAGCCTTTGCAGCGCAACGCCCACTCGGTGAAAAAGAAGTTGGCCGCGTGCAGAAAGCAGGCACCCGAAACCAACAAAGCCGCGAAACCCAGGATCGGGCGCGGCCACAAGGGTTTGTTGAAGACCATGTTCATCACCCCGAACCACAGCAAGGCAACCGGGATCAAGCAGGCCGCAGCACCAAACAGCAGGATTTGCACAAACCCCAACACCCCGCCCACCGGCCCGATGAAATTAGCACCGGATTTGCCGGACTTATCCGCAAACGGTTCCAACAATCCCCAGCGCGGCAGATCCGCCGGACTGTAGGACACCAAGGCCAGCAGCAACACCAGACCACAACAAACCAGAGTGATCCCAATGATTTCATTGGACCACTTCCCGGGCTCCGGCAGCGCGCCGCGTTTCTTGTTGTCCCTGCTTCCCATGACTGGCTTCCGAGCCACTATGCCGGATTTCCCACCGCAAGCAAGATTGTTTTATTTATTGCAATATCAGGAAATCGTAATTAAGGCGTGGGGGCATCCGCCTTCATTGAAGAGGATTACACGGAAAATAGGACCTCAATCTATCTGCTCCTCGGCTCACCCTAAAGGTTTCTGCCAAATAATTCATAACTCTTTCATTATCTGTGTAATCTGTGGTTCCTACTTTCCTTTCTAGGGTCATCCTATCATCACAACATCGCGGTCCATGCTACAACAGGGCAAAGTCCGGTGGCTTGTCGTCCTCAATCCCGCCGGCCACTCTGATCCGTATCCGCCATCCACGATCCTCCGCCCCGCCAACGGCTCTCAAGCACGTCTCCATTCGCCTGCACTGTGACCTCCCACACCGCTCCCGAACCCTGGCCCTGCAAGGCCAGCGGATAGACCGCGTTACCGAGCGAGTAGGCGATCATAGCAGCGCCGTGAAACTCCGTAGGTTGCACAACATGGGGTCCGGCACCCGCCACCACCGCCACGTCGTGGTCCGCCAACCACCGCGCCCACTCGTGCTGCTTGTGACAGTTTGTCTGTCCCTTAATCCATATGGGGGGGCCAAAGGGCGGTTCGGAGCGCGGGATAACAGGGGTTGTTGGCCGACAAAAACCGAGCGCCGTCGGCGGCGGAGAGCGCCGCCATCTTGGCGGCTGTCTCCGGCATCGTGCCGGAGACTCTTGGTGCATGGCGTGGTTTCTGAAATCGGCGTCCACCCCCGAAGAGGATTTGGCAAGATGCCAAATCCAGCCGCCAGGATGGCGGCGCTCCCCGAAGAAAAAGACCGGGTCATCCAGCCCCAGAACTCAGCCGCCCGGCAGCCCACACGGCCGGAATCAACCCGTTTTTATTCGGATTCACCTTGCAAAACAACCCGTTTATTTCATCATCTACCCATGAAACGAGCGGTGTATGAGGATTTGCGGGCGTGGCAGGCGGACGCGCGGCGGAAGCCCTTGATCTTGCGGGGCGCACGCCAGGTTGGGAAAACCTGGCTGGTTAGGGAATTGGCGCGGGAGCGGAAGCTGGCTTTGCTGGAGGTGAACCTGGAACGCGACCCGCTGCTGGCCAAGGTCTTTCAAACCGCGGACCCGAAGCGGGTTTTCAGCGATCTGGCATTGCTGCAGGATCATCGGGCGGCTCCTGCGGATTCCTTGTTGTTCATCGATGAGATCCAGGCCGCCCCCGAGGTGCTGGCACGGCTGCGCTGGTTTGCCGAGGAAATGCCCGAGCTGCCGGTGGTGGCGGCCGGCTCGCTGCTGGAATTCGCGCTGGCGGATTTTTCCCACAGCA
Source organism: Akkermansiaceae bacterium (assembly GCA_903908495.1). Classification (GTDB taxonomy): domain Bacteria; phylum Verrucomicrobiota; class Verrucomicrobiia; order Verrucomicrobiales; family Akkermansiaceae; genus Luteolibacter. Next base: position 1,611 of record CAIVSK010000322.1, on the reverse strand, counting down.
TGCCGGTGGGCCGGGTGAGTTACGCCTATGTGGAGCCGTTGGGATTCCCCGAGTATCTGGCAGCCCATGCCCAGGACCCGCTGTTGGAGCGTTTGCGCGCCTGGCAGCCGGGAAGGGTGATTTCCAGCGCCGTCCATGACAAGGCGTGGGAATGGTTCGACCGCTATCAGATGGTCGGCGGCATGCCCGCGGTGGTGGCCGCCGACGCGCAGGGGGCCGACGCCAAATCCTGCCGCGACATCCAGCGCGACCTGCTGCACACCTATCAGGACGATTTCTCCAAATACGCCGGCCGCATCGAGACCCGGGTGCTGCGCCAGGTCCTGCTGGCCGTGGTGGCCGCTCTGGGCGGAAAATTCGTCTATAGCAGCGTGGGTGACGGGGTGAAGCTGGAGCCAGCCCGCCGTTGCCTGGAAATGCTGGCGGCGGCGCGTCTCTGCAGGCTCATCACGCACACGGCGGCCAATGGCCTGCCACTCGCGGCCCAACAAAATGAGCGCTTGCGCAAGGCCGCCCTGCTGGATGTGGGGTTGGCACATGCCTTGTGGAACACTCCCGCGCTCGGGCATTTTCCCCGCTGGGAAACCCTGGCTCCGGGCATCCGTGGCGGCCTTGGCGAACAAATGGCCGCCCAACAATTGCACCTGCTCAGCGGCAGCTTCACCCGCGACGGCCAATTGTTTCACTGGCGGCGCGAGGGCGGCCGCGCTGGAGAAATCGACTACCTGCTGGAGTTCCACGGCGCGATCCTTCCAGTGGAGGTGAAAAGCGGCGCCGCCGGCTCGATGAAAAGCCTTCACCAATTCATGCACGACAAACGCCTGCCGCTGGCGCTGCGCCTCGACCGCAATCCGCCCAGCGTGCAAGCCATGGCGGTCTCGACCACCCAAGGCCAGGCGGTGCAATACACCTTGCTCAACCTGCCGCATTACCTCTGCGCATTTCTGGGGGAGATCATCCCGGGACTGTCCGGCTGGCATGAATGAAAAATTGCCGCCCGCTCGGCCGACTGCGGGTTGCTCGGACTACTGGTATGTGCCGGTGCTCAAGACCACAGAACTCAGTATTTCAGTGGATTCTTTGCCACGGATTAGGGGAATCCAACTTGCTCACCCCTTTGTCTAAAACGAGGTAGAATAATGAGTTCTGGGCCAAGGGCGGCGGCGGAGAGCGCCGCCATCTTGGCGGCTGTCTCCGGCATCGTGCCGGAGACTCTTGGTGCATGGCGTGGTTTCTGAAATCGGCGTCCACCCCTGAAGAGGATTTGGCAAGATGCCAAATCCTGCCGCCAGGATGGCGGCGCTCCCCAAAGATAAACCTAGATAGGAAAGTAGAAACCACGGATTTCACGGAATACACGGATAAAGAAAGAGTTGTAAATTATTTGGCATTCACCTCTTGGGGCAGCCTGAGATTTGATAGATCAAGGTCATCTTTTCCGTGTAATCCTCTTCAATCCGTGAAATCCGTGGTTAAAGAACGCCCCTGCAACCAGCGATTCCGAAATGGAAAAAGCCGGGCTTCGGCAAGTCCTTTGATTTAGGCTGAAACTGGCGGTTTTAGGGGGTGGATTGGGTTGTGAGCATTTTCGCATTCGATTTTTTCCAACTT
>CAIVSK010000321.1 GCA_903908495.1 Akkermansiaceae bacterium | reverse complement strand
CGACCCCGACCCCAGACCCCCGACCTCTGACCCCTGACCTCTGACCTCTGACCTCTGACCTCTGACCTCTGACCTCTGACCTCTGACCTCTGACCTCTGACCTCTGACCTCGGACCTCTGACCTCTGACCTCCCAGCTTCTCCTTCCCCATGGCCTCCTTCAGCGACTTTCTATCAGCCGAAACGATGCGCCGCCTCGATCACTTGGTGCTCGCCTCGCGCTGGACCGCCGAAGGCGGGCGCGCCGGGCGCCACTCGAGCGTGCTCAAAGGTGCCAGCGTCGAGTTTCGCGACCACCGCGACTATGTTCAGGGCGACAACCTGCGTCACCTCGATTGGAAACTCTTCGGCCGCACAGAACGCTTTTTCATCAAGCAATACCAAGAAGAAACCAGCCTGCGCGTCCACCTCGTGCTCGATGCCTCCGCCTCGATGGCATTCAAGCATTCCGGCCTCACCACCAAGTTTGAGTTCGCTCGCGAACTGGCCGCCGCCGCCGCCTATTTGGCTCATCATCAGCAGGACTCCGTCGGCCTCGTCATCTACGACGACCAAGTCCGCCGCTGGCTGCCCACCAAGGGCGGCAGCCGCCATGTTCGCAATTTCCTCGAGGCTCTCGCCGCCCACCAACCCGCCGGCCGCACCGACACCGGCAAGGCCCTCGAGTCCCTCGCCGAAGGCATGTCTCGCCGCGGGCTGGTCCTGATGCTCTCGGATTTATTGGACTCGCCCGACGCGGTGTTTCGCGCACTGGCTCATTTCCGCCGCCGCGGCCACGACGTGGTCCTCGTCCATGTCCTCGACCCCGCCGAACTGACCCTCCCATTCGATGGCGTGTCGGACTTCATTGACATGGAAACCGGCGAACGCCTTGAGGCCGATGCCGCACTGGTCCGCCGCGCCTATCGCGACGCCATCGACTCCGCCATCGCCGGCTTCCGCGCCCGCTGCGGCGCCCTCCGCGTCGATTTCCGCATCGCCACCACCGACCGCTCCCCCGCCGAATTCCTCAGCGTCTTGCTTGCAGACCGCAGACGCCTCGGGGCATGAGCCGCCTGCGTCACAACTACATAATGTCTGTCATTATGTGGATGCTGGATCAATTGGCTCAGGCGATCCCTCGGGGCGTTGAATGGGGGCTTACGGTCAGAGTGCGCCGCCGGCGGCCAATTTGGCACGCAGGTGTTCGACGGTTTCGTAGGCGGTATCGGCTTGAATCATCACCAAATCACCGGGTTTGGCCGAGGCCAGCGCCAAATCCACCGCTTTGAGGTGCCCCTGAATGCACTCCACGCGCCGCGCCCGCGCCGCGCCATTCAATCCTTCCGTGATAAGAGTCATGATCTCGCCGGGCTGGCGGCCACGGGCATAGTCACCTTCGTAAAGCCAAACCTCATCGAAGTGCGGGGCGAGCATGCGGCCTTGCTCGATGATATCCGCATCGCGGCGGTCCCCGGCGGAGCTGTAAACGACGATGCGCCGGTTGCTGGGAAAATGATTCAATGCATCGAGCAAGGCGCGGAGTGCGTCGACGTTGTGACCGTAGTCGACGATGACACTGACACCCCAGAAATCGAGCATGTTGAAGCGGCCGGCGCTCTGCTCGAGACTGGAACTGAAACTGCGGGCACCGCGCAGGATGATCGCATCGTCAATGCCCAACGCCCAGGCGGCCGCAAGTGCCGCCAGGGAATTCTCGATCTGGAAGTTGATGAGACCGCCATGAGTGAGGGGAACATCCTTCAAGGCAATGAATGGAGCATCACTGGCACCTTCAGCACGAACGACGAAGCCATCCCGCACGAAGATGGCACGCCCGCCGGATGCGCGGTGGCGGCGGATCACCTCGTGATTGCCGTCGATGGCAAAAAACAGAGCGCGGCAGGGGTGGGTCTCCGCCATTTTGACCACCAACGGATCGGCGGCATTGAGGACCGCAGTGCCGGTGGCGGAGACTGCGGCCACAATGGTTTGTTTGACGGCGGCAAGCTCGCCGGGAGTGTGGATTTCGGCCAGCCCGAGGTGGTCGCCCTCGCCGATGTTGGTGACGACGGCCACATCACAGCAATCAAAGGGCAGGCCTTCGCGCAAAACGCCGCCACGGGCAATCTCCAACACCGCTGCGTCGGTGCCCGGATAGGCTAGCACCGCCCGCGCGCTCTTCGGTCCGCTGCAATCCCCCGTGTCCAAGACCCGTCCCCCGACGGTGACGCCATCGGTGCTGGTGAGGCCGACGCTCCAGCCGTTTTCACCCAGCAAATGAGCGATGAAGCGGGTGGTGGTGGTTTTGCCGTTGACTCCGGTAACCGCGACGATGGGAATGCGGCCGTTTTCACCGGGCGCGAACATCGTGCTGACGACCGCCTCGCCGACATTGCGCGGGCGTCCTTCTGACGGATAAAGATGCATGCGCAGGCCGGGGCGGGCGTTGATTTCGATGATCACGCCGTTGCGCTCGGACAGCGGTTGGGAGATGTCGGTGGCGACGAGATCGATGCCGCAGAGATCGAGACCCACCGTTTGAGCGGCTTCAATGGCGGCGGCGCGAATGCTGGGGTGGACGTCGTCGGTGCAATCCACGGCGGTGCCGCCGGTGCTCAAATTGGCATTGCGCCGGATAAAAACCGTGTGGCCAAGCTGCGGCACGGACTCCGGGGTAAGCTCCTGCTCGGCAAGCACGCCCAGCGCCACCGCATCAATGCGGATCTTACTGAGGGCGGCGGCGTGGGCAGCGGCGCGGCGCGGGTCGAGATTGGCCTCGGCTATGAGTTCGTTGACGCTGTGGGTGCCGTCGCCGATGACGTGGGCCGGCTTGCGGCGGCTGGCGGCCACCAACTGCCTGCCGACAATGAGCAAACGGTAATCTTCGCCCTCGGCAAACTGCTCGACAATGATGGAATCGCTTTCCTCTGAAGCGGCGTCAAAGGCCGCGTTGACCTGCTCCTTTGTTGTTAAGTTAAGTGCCACCCCGCGGCCCTGGTTGCCATCGAGCGGCTTGACGACCACCGGCAGGCCGATTTCGAGGGCGGCGAGCCAGGCATCTTCGGCGGAATCGACCGGACGGCCCCGGGGGACGGGCAGGCCGACTTCGCGCAACAGGCGACAGGTGAGGTTCTTGTCCTGCACGATGTCCTCAGCGATGGCGCTGGTCTGGCTGGTGGCGGCGGCGAGAATTTTCTGCTGTTTGCTGCCCCAGCCGAGTTGGACCAAGCTGCCAGCGGTGAGCCGGCGCACGGGGATGCCACGGCTCAGCGCGGCATCCACCATCGAGCGGGTGCTGGGACCAAGACACAAGTCGTCGGCCAGATCGGTGATTTCGGCAAGCCCGGCGGCGACATCCAGCGGCTCGCCTGCCAGCGCGGCATCCACCATCCGTTGCGCCAGATCAAAGGCGGCCCGCGCCACGGTTTCCTCATCGTATTGGACGATGATGCGCAGCTGGTCGGGTTGTGAGGTGGGCATCACCTTGACGAAGCTCAACTGCAAGTCCGGGCGGGCCTGCAGATGCAAGGTAAGATCATGCAATACGGCGGCCAGCGCCGGGGCCTCCGGCTGCAAAAGGCCGTGGAGATGGGGGTGCAGCGCCGGCAGCCACTCCAGCAGCCGCTGCCGCCAATCCGCAGCGGGCGTTTCAAACGGAAGGAAGCGCACCCAGCATTCAAGCGAGGTGGCACGGGTCCAGCGATTAGGTCCTCGCAAGGCAAGGATCTTGTTGATGCTGGTGAAATGCCGCGTGTCGGGGGGTGATGCGCTCAAAATGAGGGAGCCGTGGTCAGTGCTACTGCGGCGGCCGCCTGACGGAAATCAGTGGCGGCGCCGAGCGAAGTTGACCACAAATCCCGAATTGCGCAAGAGATTGCTGTAGGACTAGCGAATTTTTGCATTTTGCCAGTTACGCTTTACAAAATGCGTGCCGCCCGCACGATGTGTCGCCGCACCCCCACGCCCTGCCATTCGTCTATCGACTTCCATGCCTGCCGATCCGCTGACCCTCCCGCACCTTGAAAAGCGCTTGGAGCCCGGGGAGCGGGTTGTTGCCCGGTTTCAAATGGATTTGGATCCACAGCTGCAATTTCAAAAGGGTCTGCTGGTGTTGACGCAGCTGCGGCTGCTGTTTCTAGCGGAAAATCCGGCGGGAGTGGCCGCGTTCCAGGAGTGGCCACTGGAGCGGATCGGGGAGCTGACCTTGGAGGAGATGGGAGCCACCGGAGCGCTCAATTTAACGCCAACGGAGCCGGCCAGCCGCGTGCAGTGGCGTTTCACGGCGGGGCTCATCAAGGAGGCAGACACTTTTGTGGCCCGCTTCATGGACCAGCAGCGGGGGCTGGGCGACGACACACCGGCCGCCATGCCCGCAGCGGCAGACCCGGATGGGGACGACGAGGGCTTGGACTTTGCCGACCTGATGCCGGAGACGGTGCATGGCAATCCGATGCTGCGTCTGCTGAAATTCTCGCGGCCGTGGATCAAGCTCATTGTTTTAGGGCTGCTACTGACCATTGCGGCCACCAGCGCGAGTTTATTGACGCCGTGGATCACCGGGGTGCTGGTGGACAAGCTGCTCATTCCGCTGCAAACCAAGAGCCACGAACTGAGCTTGCAACAACTCCTGCCGTACGCGGCGATGCTATTAGGCACCGCGCTGGTGGCCTGGCTGTTGAAGTGGGGCCGCACCTTTGTGGTCGCGCGGATCGCCGAACTGGTCACCAGCCGGCTGCGGCGCGAGTTGTTCGAGCACCTGCAGCGCCTGTCGCTCATTTACTTCAACAAGAAGCGCACCGGCGACCTGATTTCGCGGATTGGCACGGACACGGACCGGCTTTCGCTGTTCATCTCGCTGAGTTTCATCGACTTCGTGTGCGACGTGTTTCAATTCCTGTTCACGGCCTTCATTTTGTTCAAGATTCACCCGTTGCTGGCGTTTGCGGCGTTGGGGCCGGTGCCGGTGGTGGCGTGGCTGGTGCGCTGTGTGCGCGGCCACTTGCTGAGCGGGTTTGCGGCGTCGAGCCGGGCGTGGTCGCTGATGACGAGTGTGCTGTCCGACACCATCCCCGGGGTGCGGGTGGTCAAGGCGTTTGCGCAGGAGCAACGCGAGATTGCGCGGTTCCGCCAGACCGACCACCACGTGTATTCGACCAATGACCGGGTCAACCGGACCTGGTCGTTTTTCAGCCCGATGATAGAAATGTTCACCGATCTGGGTTTGCTGATCATCTGGGTGGTGGGGGCGCTGACCGTGGCCCACGGCACGCTGACGGTGGGTGTGCTGTGGTGTTTTGTGACATATACCACGCGGTTTTACGGGCGCTTGGAAGCGATGAGCCGCTTTTTCGCCTCGGCGCAGCGGGCGGCGGCCAGCGCGCACCGGGTGTTTGAGGTATTGGACGTGGAGCCGGACATGCCGGCCACCGAGGGGACGCGGCGGATTGGCCGGCTGAGCGGGCGGATTGAATTTCGCGACATCAAGTTTCGCCACGGTTCGCGCCAGATCATCCGCGGCATCAACCTGGATATAGCGCCGGGGGAAATGATCGGCCTGGTGGGGCCGAGCGGATCGGGGAAAACCACTCTGGTGAATCTGGCCTGCCGGTTTTTCGATGTGAGCGAGGGGGCGATTTTGGTGGACGGGCAGGACCTGCGGGACATCCACGTGGAAGACTACCGCAAGAACATCGGGTTGGTGTTGCAGGAGCCGTATCTGTTTTTCGGCACCATAGCCGACAATATTTCCTACGGCAAACCGGACGCCTCGCGCGGCGAAATCATCGCCTCGGCCAAGGCCGCCCATGCCCACGAGTTCATCATGAAACTCGTCGATGGCTATGACTCGATGGTGGGCGAGCGCGGCCAGCAACTCTCCGGCGGCGAACGCCAGCGCATCAGCATTGCCCGCGCCTTGCTGATCAATCCGGCCATTCTCATCCTCGACGAGGCGACCTCCTCGGTGGACACCGAGACCGAACGGGAAATCCAGCGCGCCCTCGACAACCTCGTCCACGGCCGCACCACCATCGCCATCGCCCACCGCCTCGGCACGCTGCGCTTGGCCAACCGGCTGGTGGTGCTGGAAGACGGCCGCATCAGCGAGATCGGCACCCACGAGCAACTTCTCCAAACCAGTGGCACCTACGCCCGCCTGCACCAAGCCATGCAAGAGGTTTCGCACGCATGAAAACGCCCGCCGCTCATTTCGACTTGCAGCGCGACGCCGCCGGCAACCTGATCTACACCGATGCCGCGGGAGCGGTGCACGCCAACGTGCTGCCAGTGCGGCTGTTTCCCCTGACCGATCCTAACCACTGGGTGGCCATCACCAGCGCGGCGGGTCACGACCTTATCTGCATCGAGGACTTGGCGACACTGCCGGAGGATGCCAGGATCATCCTGTTAGAAGCATTGGCCCACCGCGATTTCGTGCCGCTGATTTTATCCATTCACGCGATCCGGCGTGCCGCCCACGGCTATGAATGGTATGTCACGACCGATCGCGGCCAGACCCACTTCACCGTGGAAAACGACGAAAGCATCCAACCGCTGGCCAGCGGCAGCATCGTGGTGATGGATCACCGCAACACCCGTTATCTCATCACCGATCCTGCGGCCCTCGATCTCAAGAGCCGCCAGAAATTGGAGAGATATTATTAACCAAGCAGCCCCTCGGCGATGAGCGCCGCGGGCAGGCCATGCGCCCACGCTCCCGCCACCGCGGCCAGGACATTCTCAGCATAAAGTTCCCCGGCCTCGGGCATCACCACTGCCGCCAGCGGACACAAGGCCCGCGACCCGGCACCTTCCGTTAGATAGATCATTCCGTCGTCGCGCAGCTCCACCACCCGGCCGCCTGCGGCACACTGGGCCACGACGATCGGATGGGCGGCGTGGCAGGTGAAATACATCACCTCGCCCTTGCATTTGTTAGCCATGGCCGCCACCAGCGGGTCGTCGGCATTCAACACGGCGGTGCCGGTTGGCAGGACCACGTCGACGATGCAGCGTTTGGCGGTGCCGATCTGCTCGAGGGTCTCCACGTAGGCGTGGCCCAGATGGGTGTCGCCGACGTT
>CAIVSK010000320.1 GCA_903908495.1 Akkermansiaceae bacterium | reverse complement strand
TTCGGGAAACACCCGGCGGGCGGCGTAGGCCAGGTCGATGGCCCGTTCCACGCCATAACAAAACCCGAACTCCTTGGCGAGATGGATGGTGGTGTTGCCGATGGTGAGAAAACCGCCGCGGCCGCGGAGTTTTTCCACCGTACTTGACTGGTAGTGGCGGGCCACCTCGGCGGCGACCCGTTCCATCACCTCCGGGCGCCGCAGATTGACCCGGGGCTTAGCGCTGGCGGCGGTGGGACTGGTATCGGCGGCAACGTTCATCGGCATATCCATAATGCCGGAAATGCTCCTTTCCAACTCATTTCCGTGCCCCTGTGGCATTTGTGGAACCACTGGATGGCGAGCTGTTCGAGTGGGTCTTCGGTGATCATGGCTTTTTCTTCTTCGCGCGTTGGCCTTTCTCCAACTGCTTCACCTGCTCGATGGCTTCGATGAAATGCTGTTCCACCCGCGAAGGTTTCGCATCCTCGATGCGGCGGAACTTTTCAAACTCCTCCGCCGCCCGCGCCAGCGCCGCTTCGTGGCTTACCTTCCCCGCATGGGTAAGAATCTCACGGTCGCTGATCCGCATGAAATCATCCAGCTTCGCTATCCAGTCGCGCATGGTTATCACCCGCCGATTGCGGGCCTGGAGTTCGGCGAAGTCGAGGTAGAGAGATACGATCAGATTCAAATCACCGAGTTCCTGCTCGTTCAGGTAATTTTTGGCCACCGCCACATCGGTTTTCCGGGGACGGCTTCCCGGCCAGGTCAACAACCCCATGTTTGGTTTCGCCGCATCAGCGCGGGCCGCGATCACCTCCGCCGCCGTCTGCCCGTGGGCCGCCCAATGCATCTTGTTTTGCACGGTGGCAAAGAAAAGCTGCGACGCCTCCGCCCGCGGGTCGTAGTCCGCACTCGTGGCGTAAATATCGAGCACCTTGCGCCAAAATACCTTTTCCGATGACCGGATGTCGCGGATGCGCTCCAGCAACTCGTCAAAATACGCGCCGCCGCCCGATTCCTTCAGCCGCTCATCGTCCATCGTGAAGCCCTTCACGATGTATTCCCGCAGCCGTTGCGTGGCCCAGATCCGGAATTGCGTGCCCCGCAGCGATTTCACGCGGTAGCCCACCGAGATGATGACATCCAGGTTGTAGGCTGCTGTCTGGTAGGTTTTTCCGTCGGCGGCAGTTCGTGCATAATTTGCACATACTGCCTCCTCCACCAGTTCTCCTTCCTCGAAAATATTCCGGATGTGCTTGGTGATGACGGAGCGCTCCCGCTGGAACAAGTCCGCCATCTGCGCCTGCGTCAGCCAAACCGTTTCATTCTCAAACCGGCACTCCACACGCGTGCTGCCATCCTCCGTCTGGTAGAGAATGATTTCCGAATTGGGTAATGGTTCGTCGCTCATGATCTCATCCTCCTGCTCGCACCCGAGGGCCGCATTGGTCCCTTTCTCCCGCCCCAACGCGGCATCATACCACAGCCCAGGCCGACGCCCTGGCTCCCAGCACCCGCAGGATTCCAAGCCCTGAATGGGCGGCACA
>CAIVSK010000319.1 GCA_903908495.1 Akkermansiaceae bacterium | reverse complement strand
TTCGGGAAACACCCGGCGGGCGGCGTAGGCCAGGTCGATGGCCCGTTCCACGCCATAACAAAACCCGAACTCCTTGGCGAGATGGATGGTGGTGTTGCCGATGGTGAGAAAACCGCCGCGGCCGCGGAGTTTTTCCACCGTGCTTGACTGGTAGTGGCGGGCCACCTCGGCGGCGACCCGTTCCATCACCTCCGGGCGCCGGAGATTGACCCGGGGCTTCGGGGTGGCGGGGACGGCATCATTTGTGGCGGCGTTCATCGGCGTACCTATAGCGCCGGAATCCGTTCTTACCAACTCATTTCAGCGCTCGCCCGCCCGCCGGAATGGCAGCGCCAGCAATAAAAACAGCACGATGGCAATGCCCAGCGAGGAAACCAAATACCACGGCCACGGCCCCAAATGGTCCAGCAGACTGGGATTATCCGGCGGATGGGTGGCAAAGCCGAAATTGGAGCCCAACACGCGGTTGACGCACATCACCATGCCCAAATAGACCAGCCCCCAGCCAAAAGCCTCGCCCGGCCCCCGCCACAGCGGTGGCAGGGGCCGCCAGCCATCCACCAGCACCAAATACAGAGCGGCTCCCACCACCGCAAAGTGCTGCACGAAAAACACCACAAACGGCGGACTCGGAAACGCCACCGTCAGCGCCGGGGTCAACAGCGCTTGGGAAGTGGCCGCCAAGCCCCAAAAATAGGTCAGCGTGCACAGCAAGCGGCAGCGCGTGAGCAGCGCAAAACCGGCGATAATGGCCGCCAAATCACACAGGTGCAAGGGCACGAACTTGTCCAGCGCCAGCGGTTCGCCCAGTGAGCGCCACGCCGCCACGCCCAGAGGATAGACCGTGAGATTGGCAAACGCCAGCACCCCGGTGGCGATCCGGCGGCTGTTGCCGCCGCGCTTGCCGGCCACCACCAAGGCCGCCAGCGCCAGCGCGCCGATGGCCAGTGTGATCCAGTGCTGGAGTGAGAACGCGTGAAATGGCGCTGGCATGCCCGTCATTGAAGGCGCGTTGGGCGCACTCGGCAATCCCGGAAAACCTTAACTTGACGCGCATTGGTGCCGGGTTCTATGAACCGTGCATGGATTTATCCGATTTCCGCAAGGAATACTCCAGCCGGGGTCTCCACCGGGCCGAACTCAAGGCCGATCCGGTGGTGCAATTCGCCGAGTGGTTCGCCCACGCCACCGAATTGCAGGTGCATGAACCCAACGCCATGGTTCTGGCGACGGTGGACGAGCGCTCCATGCCCTGCCAACGCACCGTGCTGCTCAAGTACTTCGATGGCGACGGTTTCGTGTTTTTCACCAACTTCGGCAGCAGAAAATCCCGCCACATCGCCGCCAACCCCCAGGTCAGCGCCCTGTTCCCGTGGATCACCCTTGAACGCCAGGTCATGATCCAAGGCCGCGCCGAAGCCATCTCCACCACCGAATCGCTCCGCTACTTCACGTCCCGCCCCCGCGAATCCCAAATCGGCGCCTGGGTCTCTAACCAAAGCGAGGTGATCACCTCGCGCAAATTCCTGCTGCAAAAACTCGCCGAAATCCGCGACAAGTTCAGCCACGGCGAAATCCCCCTCCCCTCGTTCTGGGGCGGCTACCGCATCGTGCCCGACGCCATCGAGTTCTGGCAGGGCGGCCCGGCCCGCCTGCACGACCGCTTCCTCTACCAGCGCAGCAACAACGGCTGGAACATCGACCGCCTCGCGCCCTGAACCATGCACCTTGAATTGAACCTGAAATCCACAGTTGAAATCTGCTATTCGATCATGAAACCACGGATTGCACGGATTTTACGGATTTTTTGGATTTGGATTCACGCACCATTTTTGGCACCGCAGAAGCTCCAGAAGGCCCCTGTTTTAATCCGTAAAATCCGTGAAATCCGTGGTTCACCCAACCTCGAGGCTCGTCAAAATTCAGTTTTCTGGTTGAAATCCCTCGCCCTCCTCGGCTGCTTCGCGTTGGCATCCTGCTCATGGCTGGGATGGGGCAAGAAAAAAACCCATCCCGAACCACCCGTCGCCACCGCCACCCTCGTCGGCCGCGTCGCCTCGATCCAGCCTGACCGCCGCTTCGTCCTCGTCCAAAGCTACGGCAAATGGCAGGTGGCCACCGGCTCCATCCTCATCACCAGCGGCCCGGACGCACGCAGCGCCAACCTGCTCGCCACCGGCGAATCACTCGACCAGTTCGCCGCCGCCGACCTCCAATCCGGCACCGTCGAGGTCGGCGACGCCGTGCTCCTGCCACCCCCAATTTCCAAAAAAATCCCGCCAACGACCCCGGAATTACCAAAAATCCAACAGCCCACCCAGGCCGTTAAGACCCCTTAACCAGCGGAAAACGTTGAAAATCAACGTAATGAAGATATCCGTGGAAATATCGATCAACTCTAATTTTTTGCTTTCCAAGAAAGCCAATTAAGCCTACTGTGCGGTCGTCCCCATTGGAACCTAAGTTCTGTTTAATTTCAAGCTTTCAGGATGACCAGCCAGAAGTCCTGCCAGTTTTAACCAGCAACTCGGGTTTCCATGCATGTCCAAGACATGAACCCCAATACCAGCCATGAAACCATCCACAATGGGTCCCTCGGTCAAAGCCGACGCCGACCGCCTCGCTGATTTCGTTATTTTCACCCAACGAAGCTGCATCCTCAATCTGTCAGCGGAACTCAACAAAGGGAACGTCTCGTTCCCCCAGTTCTTCCTGCTGGCCTATCTCTCCAGCGAAGACTATCTGACCATGTCGGATATCGCAAAAAAAATGGGCCACTCGACCGCCGCAGCCACGGGTCTGGTCGACCGCTTGGAGAACCTGGCCTACGTTGAGCGGCTCCACGCAGCCGAAGACCGCCGCAAGATCATGGTTCGCATCACCACCAAAGGGGTCGAATTGGTCGCCAAGATGCGCAAGGAAATTGCCAATGATCTGGTGGCCATCCTCGCCGACATGGATGAGGATGAAGCCGATACCGTGGAGCACACCAAGCGTGCCATCAAAGGCCGGGTGATCAGCTGAAGCGATGCGAACCCACCTGCGCGGCGAACCCGCCCGGCGGATCCATCTCTCCGCCGTCGCGCTCAGGCCGCAATGGGGAATGCGTCCTTTTCCAGAGCGCATGCGACGGCCGCGCAATGGCTGCCGCGTCTCGCGGCAGGCCGTGATTGCTGCGTCCCGCAGCCAGCCGTTTGTGTGCCTGAGGCGTCCCATCTGGCACGCCTAGCTGAAGTTCGGGCTTGAATGTTGCGGGATTGGCCCGTAATTCAGGGGCCGCAAATGCATCTTTACAAACATATCCCCTTATTTGACGCCGGCCTGGTGCAGGCGGCTTGGCTCATTGGCCTGCACCTGTTGATGCTGGCCAAGCCCGCGATGGTGAAGGGGTTTTTGCAAAAATTTCCGCGCCACCCCTGGCTCGGACAAGTGATTCTCGGCATTGGCCTGGCCTGGTTCTGGCTGCTCATTGCCCCGGAGGGCCTCGGCACACTCAGCGCGCTGGCCATGGACCTCGGCGAATTCAACAAGGCCAAACCGATCCTGCAGTGGCTGGTGCCGTTGTCGCTGGTGCTGGTGACCATCAGCGTGCGGGATTTCCTCGCGGTCCGCGCCCTCGGCCTGCTCGGCCTGATGGCGGCCTCACCGCTGCTGGAGGCGGCTTTCCTCAAGGATCCGGCCTCACGCTTGTTAGTACCGCTGTTCGCCTACGCCCTGCTCACCCTGTCGATGTTCTGCGTGGGCATGCCCTATTTGTTCCGCGATGCGGTCACCTGGGTGACGAGCACTCCCCAGCGCTGGACGGCCATGGCCTTGGCCGGACTGGGCTATGGCGTCGCGACGCTGGTGTGCGCGCTGGCATTCTGGCACGGCTATTGAATTCCTCGGCGAGAACCGCTTGCGCGTCCACGCAACCCTTGCCGCACACTTGCCCGAGGGCGTGATTTTGCCGCATGACAATGACAACAACATCATGCGTCGTCCTTGCCGGATCGGCCCAAATTGATTATCAAGGGAGCCATGCCCGCCTCGCTCGCCCCGCTGCTCAAGCAATACTTTGGATACGACAGCTTCCGTCCGCTGCAACGCGAGATCATGGAAATGACGTTGGCTGGGCGCGATGTGCTGGCCATCCTGCCCACCGGTGCCGGTAAATCGCTTTGCTTCCAACTCCCCGCACTGGCCCGCGACGGACTCACGCTGGTGGTTTCCCCGCTCATCGCGCTGATGAAGGACCAGGTCGACGCGCTCACCGCCAGCGGCGTGCCCGCCACCCTGCTGAATTCCTCGGTCCAAGGCGCGGAGGCCCAGCGCCGCCGCAGCGCCCTCGCCCAGGGCGAATACAAACTCCTCTATGCCGCACCCGAACGGGTGATGACCGATGGCTTCATCCAGGACCTGCAACGCTGGAACGTCGCGCTCATCGCCGTCGATGAGGCCCACTGCATCAGCCAGTGGGGCCACGACTTCCGCCCGGAATATCGCCAACTCGCCCAGTTGCGCGAGCACCTGCCGGGCGTGCCGTTCCTGGCCCTCACCGCCACCGCCACTGCCCAGGTCCGCGGCGACATCGCCCAACAACTCCACCTGCACAATCCCGAGTTGTTTCTGGCCAGCTTCAACCGCCCCAACCTCGGCTACACCGTCCTGCCCAAACAAAAACCCACCCGCCAGGTCTACGAGTTCATCCGCGAGCGACCCGGCCAATCCGGCATCGTCTATGTGCAATCGCGCAAAAGCGCCGAATCCCTCGCCGCCGCCCTCGCCGCCGAGGGCGTCAAGGCGGTCGCCTATCACGCCGGCCTGCAACCCGAAGAACGCATCGCCAACCAGGATGCCTTCATCCGAGATGAGGCCAACGTCGTGTGTGCCACCATCGCCTTCGGCATGGGCATCGACAAACCCGACGTGCGCTTCGTCATCCATGCCGACCTGCCCAAAAACATCGAGGGATACTATCAGGAAACCGGCCGCGCCGGCCGCGACGGACTGCCCGCCGAATGCGTGCTGCTGTACTCCCGCGGCGATTTGGTTAGAAACTTGAAGTTCCTCGACGACATGACTGACCCTCAGGCGGCCGAGGTCGCCGCCCGCCAGATGCGGCAGATGGCTGACTTCGCCGAAGGCAGCGAGTGCCGCCGCACCGCATTGTTGGATTATTTCGGCGAACAATGGCCGGGCGACAACTGCGGCGGCTGCGACGTCTGCCTGCAACCGCACGAGACGTGGGACGCCACCACCGAGGCGCAAAAACTCCTCAGTTGTGTCTATCGCATCAAACAAAAGGGTGGTTTCAGCACCGGCCTCAACCATGCAGTGGAAGTGCTCGCCGGGGCCAACACCGAGAAAATCCGCAACTGGGGCCACGACCAGCTCAGCACCTACGGCATCGGCAAGGACACCCCGCGCGACGAGTGGACATGGTTGGGGCGCCAGCTCATCCGGCTCGGCTATCTAACTGCGAGTCCCGACATCTATCAGACACTCAGCCTCTCTCGCAGCGGGCTTGATGCACTGATGCAACGCAGCCCCGTCCTGCTCAGCCGCACGCCCCACCTGGCCGGCACCGCCGCCAGCAGCAGTAGTAGCAGCGCCAAGGCCTCACGGGCCGGCAACATCGCCTGCGACGAAGACCTTTTCGGAGAACTCCGCAGCGTGCGCAAAGACCTCGCCGACGCCCGCGGCGTGCCGCCCTATGTGATCTTCGGCGACGTGAGCCTGCGCCACATGGCCCGCCGCTATCCAGTCACCGACGCCGCCTTTCTGGCCATTCCCGGCGTCGGCAGCCAGAAGCTCGCCGACTTCGGGCCGGCGTTCCTGCAGGCCATTGCCAGCTGGCTGACCGGCCACGAGCCCCAGCCCTTCCCGCTGGACGATGCGCCGCCCAAGCCAGCACCCAAAATGAAAAGCGAGGGCCCGCTCAACCCGTCCGTGTTAGAAACCCTGCGACTCTTCCGCAGCGGCAAATCCCCGCAGCAAATCACCACCCTCCGCAACCTCTCGCCCAGCACCGTCGCCCAACATTTCGCCAGTGCCATCGTCTGCCGCGAACTCCAGGCCGACCCCCACGAGTTCTACACCCCCGAGGAAGCGCGACTCATCGACCAAGCTGCCGCCGAGCACGGCTACGAACGGCTCGCGCCACTCCACGAAGCCCTCGGCGGCAGCATCCCCTACGACAAACTCCATTTCTACCGGGCATTCCGCCAGCGCGACCAAGACCCGCCGCCGGCCCAACCTGGAGTTCATGGCAGTCCGGCGGGTGCTCCGCCTTAACCCTCTGCCCAAACTCCAACAACATTGCCCTTGCTGCAGGGACGGCGAAGCGCTAAGACCTGCGCCTGACAGCTTTCAGTGAGGCTGCACATCGTCATCTGGGGAGCGTGCCACCACAACCCTAACACCTATATGTTCATCGTTTGGGGAAAGAAAACCGTCTATCGGAAAATCGGCCATGTGGCCGATTTCTGCAGCATATGTCGTGAGCCGCGACCATTCAAGTTGCGGCGTGTCGGATCGGCCGGTCATCTTTATTACATTAGCGTCGGCGAAGGCGAATTGGTTGGCTATGAGCGCAGCTGCCACGAGTGCGGCACCACGTTCCCTGCCCAAGTCACCACCTACGCCACGGTTTCGAAGAGCCCGGCCCCCCTCGAAGACCTGCTAAACCGCACGTTCCCCAAGCTCAGAGAATTCTATCAGCAGCGACTGGTGCTTGAGGAAGCCATTCGACACGATCCAGCGGCTTTATCGCAGGACCAGCGGCATAGCCTGATTCGGGCTGCCTTCGTTTTTCTATCGCCACAAGTGGAACAACGCTTTGCAGCAACTCACATTGACAAGGAAATCACACTCTCCATGGTGACCGCCGTGGCACTTGCGATATTCGCCCCGCTGGTTGTCAAAGCATGGATGCCAGACGCACCCGAGAGTTCGCGCCCGATTTTCGTGATCATCGGATTATTGCTTGTCGGGTGGCAGATCGCCGTCTCCGGCAGGCGGTTCATGCGACGCCACATCATCCCGGGATTGGCCAAGGCGCTCGACCCGCTCTCACCAACCGAGGACGAAATCCAGACGGTCATGGCTGAATTGAAACAACACAGGCACAAGATTGGCCGGAAACTAAGACTGGCGGACTTGCAGGCCCGAATGCGCCGCAAGCCTGCTGCCGCCACGTAGGGAAACACCCCATGGCGCGGCACTTGATTTTTGCCAATCCTCGCGTTGATTCGCTTGAGAGAGTCTGACAAACAAAGACAGAAGGAGCCTGCAGGCAGCGGCAACCATGGGCGCGCGGCGGAACGAGGTCCGCACGCCGGGTCCGGCCCCGCAGGACGCAATTCCAACCCCAATTCCAGCCATGAACCATCCAACTGATACCACCGCCGAAATGAACTCACAAGCCCACGCACTGCGCCACGATTTGGAACAACTGGCCCAGGATGCGCGCGCCCTGCTCACCGCCACCAGCGATGTGGCCGGCGAAAAAGTCGCCGAAGCACGCAAACGCCTCGCTGATGCCTTGGAGCACAGGAGGGATTTTTATGCCATCGCCCGCGACAAGGCGCTGGAGGCATCGTGCGCCGCCGACGGCGTCGTCCGCGATAATCTCTATCAAATCATCGGCTTCGGGGTCGGTGCCGGCATCCTGCTCGGCTTCATGCTCGCCACCCGCTGCCCGTGCCGCTGCGAGTAACTCCGCTAGTTCATTGCAATATCTCGACCCGGCCCGCAGCCCCGTCCACCCTCACGCGCTGGCCGTTGTGCAGCCGGGTGAGGGACTCCTTGACGGACATGACCGCTGGGATGCGCATTTCCCGCGCGGTCACCGCTCCGTGCGAGAGCGGTCCGCCGCTTTCGGTCACCACCGCCGCCGCGCTGTAAAAAAGCGGCGTCCAGGTCGGGTTGGTGGTGCGCGCGACCAGCACAGCCCCTCTG
>CAIVSK010000318.1 GCA_903908495.1 Akkermansiaceae bacterium | reverse complement strand
TCTTCGGGCGCGGAAAAAGCGCCGTCGCCGGGCGCAGGAACTTGTGGCCAGCGTCTTAGGCCCGCTGGCAAAAATACCATGAGCGCGGGAACCTATTTCCAGTTTCCCCTCTCGCTGCTGGCGTTCAACCGCGCCGATCTCCGCGCCTCCCTACACGTCGCGGTTTCTTGGTCAATCACCGAGCTAGCCGGGTCTGACCCCGCAGAAATGGGAGACGCGCCCGCCAAAGACCCTGCTTGGGGGAATGGCTGGCGCAAGAGCGACCGCTCGGATGCGCGCATTGTGGCCGCCGCCCACCTGCTCAATGTCAGCCTCGGCTCGCGCTTCGGCTTTCAACAGGGGATGGCGACCGCGCAAGAAACCCTCCGGGGATTTGAAAAGCGGTTTGGCCCCGACCGTCAGGTGCGGCTAGCCGGTGACATCCTTTGGGAGTGCATCAACGGCAAGGTGGCAGAGCGCGATATTCGCGTGTTGGCTGGCGTCTTCGCCGGGTTGGGCGTGCGACCTTACCGCCGGATCACCATCGACGAAATCATTCACGGGGCGAGCGCGTGCAAATCCCGTGCGGTTTTCGAGCAATGGCCGGAACGACTTTCCGCCCTCACCCGTGACCAAGTGCGCTACACCCTCGACGGGCTGGAGAATCGCAGGCTGTTCGTGCGCTTCACCTACCGCCAGCGCCAAACCTTCTATGCGTCCGCCGGCATGGGCCGTGAAAACCTGCTTGCCTACGTCACCCAAGCGAAGCTCGCCAAGGCGGCTGCCACCGCCCGCCGTTCTGGTGATGCCAAGGACAGCTCCGCCCTTGTGGCCAAAGTCACCACCACGGCATCACCGCCGCATAATAGTGGGGAAAACCCGCATAATAGCGGGGAATGTCCGCATAATAGTGGGGAAATTCCCCATGCACCCATGACCCTCCCCAACTCCGCCCCAACTTAGTCCCAACTCCGTCCCAACTATTATTAGAAACGTCTTGTAGTAAACGTCTGTAATAAAAACGAAGAGTATGCATCAGCGCTCCGCCTGACGGCTCCGCGCCTGTGCGCTCTCTCTCGGAATCCCCGACCCGATCCGCCACGAATCCCAAACCCGCAACCCCGACCGCCGCCTTGCCGAGTCTGCCGCCTCCTTGGAAGCCGCACACAACCGTCTCGCGCCCGGTCAGACCGCACCGCCGACCAAGCCCGAGGCCATCGCCGGCTAATGACGGCAGACCGTCGCAACTTCTCTTGGCCGTCCGATGAATCCTTTCCGCCATGCCTCGCAAGACTTCCAACGCCTCAACCCCGGTCTGTTTGCCGGCACCGCTTCTGTTGTGGTTGCCCGGCTACCGCACGCCATCACCCAACACCCTTTACCGCCGCCATTGGAGCGCGCTCACCCGCGCCAAGAACCAAGCAAGGCAAGCCGTCCGTCTCGCGCTCATGTCCGCTTCACACTCCATCGCTGCCGACTCCTCGACGCCGACAACGCCGTTGCCTCAGTCAAGTTCATCCTCGACGCGCTCGTTGCTGAGCGACTCTTGCCCGGTGATGGACCGGGGCAGATCACGCTTGCCGTTGAACAGGTGCGGGTGCGCACGCGAGCAGACGAAGGCACGCGCATCATCATCACGCCGGCAGGGGGGAGCCGCATGAGCCCGC
>CAIVSK010000317.1 GCA_903908495.1 Akkermansiaceae bacterium | reverse complement strand
TCGGATTCATTTGCTAACGAAAGTCACAGCGTTCCAGCGGGTCCCTTTGAGACGGGCGGATTGTCAGGATACACGTGACAAACAATTCCGACGATCGTCTGATTCATTTGCTAACGAAAATCACAGCGTTCCAGCGGTTCCCTTTGAGACGGGCGGAGCAATCTGGGTTGGGCTAAGCGCGGCGAGGGGACGAGCGGTGGTGCCTGCGGCGTTATGGAAAGCGGATGAAATGGGCGACTTGAACGGTGCCTGCGGCGAATTTGCTGATGTGCAATCGGCCCGATTCCCGGGGTATTGGTCGCTGGCGCGCCTCAATCCCGGGCTAATGGCTGCAATCCCTCCGGGATAAAGATGCAGGCGAGGCGCAAATTGGCCACGGCCGGTGGTGCCAAGGTCTGATTTGAGGGGGCTGCCCAAGGCGGCGGTAGGCTGTGGATGGTCGGAGTTGAATTCTTGTGCTGTCGGGGCTTGACCGAATCGACTTCCCATCGGAGTGTCCTTACCCCGTACGGCGGCTCACGGGCCACGCGGGGTCGGCTGCGCCAGGCAGCCACGGCAAACGCAAACTCCCCTTCCCCCATGCTCCTCCACTTTTACAAAATGAACGGCGCCGGCAATGATTTCATTGTCGTCGATAATCGCGATCTGTCGCTGAGCGACGCGCTGGATGCAGACACGATAGCGGCGCTGTGTGACCGCAATCGCGGGATCGGCGCGGATGGCCTGCTGGCCATCGAACCGGCACGGGCGGGGGCGGACTTTCGCTTCCGCTACTACAATGCGGACGGCTACGAAGCGGAGATGTGCGGCAATGGGGCCCGGTGTTTTGGCCGCTTCACCGCGCACCTTGGCGAGAAAATGCTCAAGCGGGTCACCTTCGAGACACAGGTCGGCACGCTGGCCGCGGAAATGATTGGCGACGACGTGCGCATCGCAATGTCGGAGCCCAAAGACCTCAAACTTGACAGCGGAGCCAGCGAGCCGGGTGTTGACGCGCCCCTGCACTTCATCAACACCGGCGTGCCGCACGTGGTCACCTTTCTGGACAGCCCGGAAGCACTGGATTCCTTCGATGTCGCCACCCATGGCAGCGCCATCCGCCAGCATCCGGATTTCGCGCCGGCAGGCACCAACGTGAATTTCGCGGCGGTGCTGGCACCCGGCCACATCGCCATCCGCACCTTCGAGCGGGGGGTGGAAGACGAGACCCTCGCCTGCGGCACCGGCATGGTGGCCTCCGCCTTGATTCACCACCTGCTCAGCGGTGCCGCCAGCCCGATCCGGGTGGACGTGGAAGGCGGCGACACCCTGGCAATCGGCTTTGAAAAATCCGGGGCGCAGGCGTTTAAGAACGTCACTCTCACCGGCCCGGCGGATTTTGTGTTCGAGGGTGAGATCGAGCTTTAAAATACGGCTTGGAGGATCCGCCCGGATCGTTCATGCTCTCTTCGCCATGCAATTCTCAGGCAGCTATACCGCCCTAATCACACCGTTCCGCGACGGTGCCCTTGATGTTCGCGCCTTCCAATCCCTGATCGAACGGCAAATCGCCGGCGGAGTCGATGGCATCGTGCCCTGCGGCACCACCGGTGAGTCGCCCACCCTCGACACCGATGAGCACATCGAAGTGATCCGCCTGGCCATTGAGTTTGCCGCCGGCCGCTGCCAGGTCATCGCCGGAACCGGATCCAACTCAACCTCCGAGGCGATCGAGCTCACGGAGGCCGCCGAAGCACTCGGTGCCACCGGCTCGCTGCAAGTCTGCCCGTACTATAACAAACCCTCGCAGGAAGGACTCTACCTGCATTTCAAGGCCATCGCGGAGTCCACCGGATTGCCGCTGATGCTCTACAGCGTGCCGGGCCGCGCGATCATTGAATTCGCCCCGGAAACAGTGGCCCGCCTCGCCGCCGACTTCCCGAACATCACCGCCATCAAGGAAGCGGG
The DNA here is from genome assembly GCA_903908495.1 of Akkermansiaceae bacterium. Classification (GTDB taxonomy): domain Bacteria; phylum Verrucomicrobiota; class Verrucomicrobiia; order Verrucomicrobiales; family Akkermansiaceae; genus Luteolibacter. The sequence goes on along the minus strand of CAIVSK010000317.1, from coordinate 44,238 downwards.
CGGCTCCGTGGATCGCGTCAACCAATTGCTACAAGTGGTGCCCGAGGATTTCGCCATCCTGTGTGGCGACGATCCGCTCACCCTGCCCTTCATTGCCTGTGGCGCCACAGGCCTGGTGTCGGTGGCTTCCAATCTGATCCCCGACGTCATCGCACGCCTGGTGCGCGCCTGCTTGAACGGATCGTTCGACGAGGCATTGGTCCTGCAAAAGCAATACTATCCGCTGATGCGCGGGCTGATGACGCTGGATGTCAATCCGGTGCCGATCAAATCCGCCCTGGCCTTGCAAGGGCATTGCAGCGCCGAGCTGCGGTTGCCGCTCGCCCCACTTTCCGCGTCCAACACTGCCAGCCTGGCCACCCTGCTGGAGGCCTACAACTTGCTGCCCTGATGCAGAGTCTCGATTAGCTCTGCCAACTGATAACTGCTAACATCCCACTGCCATGTCCAAACTTTACATTCCCGGTCCGATCAATGTTTCCAAGGAAACCTTCGCCGCCATGAGCCATCCTATGATTGGCCACCGCGGCAGCGAATTCGAAGAGTTATATGCGTCCACACAACCCGGCCTGCAACAACTCGCCGGCACCACCCGCCCGGCATTTCTATCCACCTCATCGGCGTGGGGCGTGATGGAAGCTGCGCTGCGCAATTTGTGCGGCAAGAAAGTCCTCACCCTCTGCTGCGGCGCATTCTCTGACAAATGGTACGATGTCGCCCTCAAGATGGGCCTTGCGGCGGACAGAATCCAAGTCGGGTGGGGCGAGGCGATCTCGCCGGAGGCGGTGCGCGCGAAGCTCGACGAAGGTGGCTTTGATCTGGTCACCCTGATCCACAATGAAACGTCCACCGGCGTGATGAACGATCTGGCCGGCATCGCCCAGGTGGTCAAGGCGTATCCCGGCGTGATTTTCGTCGTTGATGCCGTGTCATCGTTTTCGGCGGTGCCCATCGCCATGGATACGCTTGGCATCGACGTGCTGCTGGCCGGGGTACAGAAGGCGCTGGCGTTGCCGCCGGGGCTGACGGTGTTTTTCTGTTCGGAAGCGGCGCTGGAACGCGCCAAGGGCCTGCCAAACCGGGGGTACTACTTTGACTTCATCGAGTTTGCCAAGAACGCGGAGAAGAACAACACGCCATCCACCCCCGCCATCTCGCTCATCTTCGGGTTGCAGCACATGCTTGGAACCATCGCCGCGGAGGGACTGGCCCAGCGCTATGCGCGCCATGCCGCCAACAACGCCCTCATCCATGCCTGGGGTGCCCGCCACGGGTTTGCCAATTTCGCCCCTGCGGGCAACCAGTCGGTCTCCCTGACGTGCTTTGCGAAGCCGGCGGATTTCGACCAGGCCGGGTTCATCAAGAACCTCAAGTCCAAGCACGGCTACATCATCAACGGCGGCTACGGCAAGATCAAGGGGCTCACGTTCCGCATCTCCAACATGGGCAACGAAACCGCAGCAACGATGCAGGAACTCATCGCGGCTATGGACGATGTGTTAGGATAGGTTCGATTCCCTGAAAGCACACGAATGACTTGCTGCGAGACGCAGCAATCACGGCCTGCCGCGAGACGCGGCAGCCACGTGCGGCCGCAGTTCCGGGGTGTTCGTCGCCGGCGGACGCATCATTTCGGCGGCGCGTCCTGCGGGCTGGGCGTGGTGCCAGCCGCCGGCTCGGTCTCCTTGTAGCGTTGACCGCGCTGGTAGAGGTCCGCCGCCTGATCGTAGGTGAGGCTGTAAATATCACCCTTGATAGGCACTTCGAGCGGGATTCTTCCCGATTGCGGATCCACCGGCAACAATTCGCGCAGCGCCTGCACGTTTTCGAATGTGTCCGGCGGCACCGTCATCTGGAACAATCCCTCATAAACCAGGCCACGGGACTCCCGTTCAGCCGCCTGTTCCGCCAGAATGCTCGTCTCAAACGTTTGGTCGATGCGGTCAAACAGCGAGGAATCTTCGTCCTTGGCGTTGGTTTTGCCCTTGCCCTTGCCCTTGTGAGCGGCACGCGCGGCGCGGCGCAAGGTGATGTCCAAATCCTCGTCCGCGGTTCGGGTCGAGTGATCATCGCCCTTGAGTTGACCGGGGGCGGCCGCAGCACCGCCGGCACCACTCTTCTTGAGCACCGCGCTCGCCTCCTCAGGGGTGGGAGGGCGCACCCGCATCTGCCCGGCGAGGGTCATCAGGTCGCCCGCCTTCAATTCCACCTCCGTGACGTCCATGCTGCCGCCCTGGGTCTTGAGTTTCAACGAGCCTTCGTTAAATGCCACCATCCGGTAGTTGTTGAAAATATCGAAATCCGTCAGAGCCCGCAACAAATACAGGCGCTCGCGCAGCCGGATGACATTTTCCGGGTCCACCACGAGCTTGCCCTCGAAGCCGATGCCCTCGCTCGAGTTGGTGGAGCCGAAGACGCGCAAATCCCCGGAGATGGCACCATCGATGAAGTTGTGTGCTGCCGGAGGAATCACGTCTTCGAGGGCGATTCTGCGGACTTTGGCGATGCCTTTGATTTCCGGCCGCTGCCCTGCCACGACGCGGAGCCCGTCCATTGAGATCTTGCCGCCGCCCTTGCGGAACTCGGCCTTCTCAAACACCAGCCCTTCGAGCGTGCAATTGCCCACCATCTCAACAATCTCCAGGTGCCGCAACCAGGCAAGGTTCACCGTCCCGCCGCTCAAATGGATCCGCCAACCGTCCGCCACCCGCTGCAGCTTCAGATGGCTGCCGACGATCCGGCCGTTGGTCCGCTCGGAGTAGCCCCAGCGCAGCGTCGCATCCTTCACCTCCAGCGATTCCATTTTAAATTTACCGAGATCCCGGAACACGGACGCGGCAATCAGCCCGGCGGATTTCTCGTCGTCGGCTCCCGCATTGAGCTCCAGGTCCAATTGACCGACCACCACCACCCCGGGTTGCCAATCCCCGACCAGACCGTTGAGCAAGTTCATCTGGCACTTGATGTTGCGTGCCTCCAAGCTCGAATAGAACGTGTTGCTGCCGCCTTGACTGACCAGGCGGGCCATCAGCATCTTGCCTTGCACCCGCCGGAACCCGCTCATTTCCACCTCCTTGGCCCCAAGCACGGCGCCCACCGAATCCTTGAGTTTCTTTTGAAATCCCAAGGTTCCCGAAAGCCTCACCAAGTACACCGCCGACCCGAGCCCCAGCACCACCAGCAGGATCAACAAGCGGGTGGTCAGGCGCAGCATGTGGAAGGCCAAGCCTCTCCCGGAGCCAACCCCGGACATCGAGTAGCGCATCTGGAACAAGACGCCCTGGCTTGCGACCCATTGGCCCAAGCGTTGGTTAAAGTTATTTGACGGGTCGGATGCCATGGGGTGAGCCTTGCGTGCTGCGCTCAAAGTAATGCCCAGTTCAACATGCGACGCCAGCAAAAATTCGAGCGTTGCAGATTCGCCTCGCACAACCGCGCGCTTTCCCGTACCACCGCGCCCGTGGAAGCCACCGACTACAAAGTACGCCTTGAGATCTTCGAGGGGCCGCTCGATTTGCTGCTCTATCTCATCAAAAAGGACGAGGTGGACATCCAGTCCATTTCCATCGAACGCATCACCCGCCAGTACCTGGATTACATCAACACCTTCAAGCTCCTCAACATCGACCTGGCCTCCGAGTTCATCGTCATGGCGGCCAATCTCATGTACTTGAAAAGCCGCACGCTGCTGCCGCGGGTCGATCAACCGCCGGAAGAAGACGTGGAAGAGGACGATCCGCGTTGGGATTTGATCCGGCAATTGATCGAATACAAGAAATTCAAGGATGCCGCGGGCTTCCTCAGCCTGCGCGCCATCGAGCAGGAGGGCCGCTTCGCCCACCAACCCGACACACCGGAACCCACCCCCAGCGAACCCGCCCCCCTCGCGGAAGTGTCCATTTTCGATCTCATCCGGGCCTTTCAAAACGTTCTCAAGCGCTTCGAGGAGAGCCACGACTTCGGCGACATCATCGATGACCGCTACACCGTGTCGGATAAAATCGACTTCCTGCTGGAGCAATTCGCGCCCGGGGAAACCAAGAGCTTTGAGAACCTGTTCCAATCCGCCTCGACCAAGGCGGAGGTCATCGTGACTTTCCTCGCCCTGCTTGAACTCATGAAGCTCAATCAGTTCCTCGTGCGCCAAAGCACCCTGCTGGGCAGCATTGCCATTGAGCGCCGGACCCACCACGCCATCGCGGAATTACACGCCTCACCGAGCGACGGCGACTCCGCCGAGTGATCGCTCAGTTCATGCGGAACACAATCCGCGCCTTGGTCAGATCATAGGGCGACATTTCCATCTTCACCTTGTCGCCGATGACCAAGCGAATGAAGCGCTTGCGCATCTTGCCGGAAATGTGTGCCAGCACCTCATGGCCGCTGGCCATCTTGACCCGGAACATGGTCCCCGCCAGCACGGCCGAAATCACGCCTTCCACTTCCACTGCCTTCTCTTCATCATCCTTGGCGGCTGATCGCGACGGCGGACCGTAGCCACCTCGCGATTTATTGGAGGAGCGCCGGGAGGAAAATTTAGGACGAGCTGGCATGGGAAATGGCAATGAAATCACCCGCAAGAACTCAAAATCTCTTTGGGGACAAGTACCCTAAACCACAGCTCTCCGTCCAGCAACCCCAAACATCCAATTTTTGAATTATTCTCGCGGCTACTGCCGCCAAGGCATCTCAATCCTCCTTGTCCTCGGCATCGGGGGCCGCGCCGGAGCGGGGGTGTCGGACTATTTCTCTATCCCTCTTGTTCATTCACGACGCTCCCAAGCTCAGGAAATACCGCGCATGCTTGCGCTCACCGTTGCGCAGCAACGCGCCCTTTTCGACCAGGTCGCTTAGGTCCCGGGTCGCCGTGGCGGGCGAACTCTGCGTGATGCTGACGTAGTTGCTCGAACTCAGCCCGCCTTTGAAGCCGTCGATGCCTTCGCGGAACATCCGCAGCATCGCCTTTTCCTGCCGCTGGTTGAGACGGCCACGGTAGAGGTCAAAAAACTTCGCTTTGTGAATCAGAAACTCGACCCGCTTGAGGCTGTGATCCTGGGCATCCAGCACCGTCTGGCCGAAATACGCCAGCCACCGGGTGATCTGGTTCGTCCGACTCGCCTGCCCGAGCGCGTCATAATACGGCTTGCGGCCCTTCTCAATGATGGAGGAGAGCGCGATCAACGTCGACTGCCCGAGTGCTTGCGAGAGCGCCTTCTCCGCCAGCGCCCGCCCGAGACGCCCGTTGCCATCCTCAAACGGATGAATCGACTCGAAACGCAAGTGCGCGATGCCAGCCCGGGTCAAGCCCGGCAACGCCGTGGCCGAGCGATTGAACCACCCGATGAATTGCCTCATCTCTTGCGGGACCACGCAAGACGGCGGAGCCTCGAAGTGAACCACCGGATCATGCAGCGTTCTCGAAACGATCTGCATCGCCTCGTCATGCTGCCGATAGCAGCCCACCGCCTTCAAATCCCGCCGACCTCGCACCACCATCCGATGCCAGTTGAACAAATCCGCCTCGGTCAGCGGCCCGCTAAAGCTGCGATAGAGGTCCACCTGCAGTTCAGAAATCCCCTGTTCCGCAGCGCTCGCTTTCTGCGCATCGACCTGCAATCCAAACAGCCGGCGAATCGAGGACTGCAGGCTGTCACGGTTCAGCAACTCGCCCTCAATTTTCGACGTCAGCAGCGCCTCGTCACTCAGCAACTCGGCTCGGACGCTCTCCTGGTCCGCCGCACTCAGATGCGAGAACGCTCCAACATGCACTCCCGAACGATGCAAAAACACCGCCTCCAACGGCCGTAAAACCGCCTCGTCATAGACAAAATCAGGCCAATCCGTTTGTCGCCAGTTCCAAGTTTTGAGCGATAGGGTCATGTTTCATCGATCACTATATGGCCGATTCTGAGGGATAGCAACCTTCTGTATTGCTCACCAAAGAAAACGCAGCCAGCGCGTGGCTGCAAATTGCGGGGCTGATGCCAGGTGGTTTGCTAACCGCCGTGCCCAAATTCATCGAAATCTTGAATTGAATCAGTATTTTTCGCTATCATATATTAAGTAATAATGCCTTGACGGACCCAGCGTCGAGCGAGATGCTGGGCTTGTTCTGGAAACTTTCCTCAAGCCCCCCGCCGTACCGCTGTCGCCGCCTCTTTGCCCGAAAAAAATCCGCGTTTCATGAGCTACCGCCCCTCCCGCACCTTCGTTATCATCATGGCCGTTTCGCTGACCCTCGGTGGCGGCGGGGCGTGGGCCTGGCACCAGGCGAATGCCGTGCCCATGAGCATGCGCGCCAAGATGAGCTTCCTGGAGGCGCTCCGCTACCAAGCGCCGCCCGTCCCCAAGCGCTGGACGCAGGCCGAGCTGGCGGAATTCCGGACGCAAGCCCGGGCGTTGCAGGAAAAGCTCGTCAGCGAGTTTCCCGCGCTGAGGGTCACGCCGGTCCCGGTGCCGGCTGAGGAGAATGGATTCCTGCTGCTTTACCAGCTATCGCCGGCACCGCTTTACAACAATCTGTCGCTCGGCACCGAACTCCGCGAGATTCTCGACGAGCGGGTGCCATGGAACCCGGAAAACGCCAAACGTTGCCTCGACGAGCAGGCCGATCTGGTGCACCAGATCGAGCGCATCGCGCAACTGCCCACCCGCTCGTCCTCGGACATGCCGGCGGATTTCACTGGTTTCATCGCCGCCCGCGCCTCCAAGACCTGCGCCGATCTCCTCCTGCTCAAGGCGCGGCTGGCTGCGGAGAGGGGCGATGAAGAGGAAACCCTGCGCTTGGTAGCCGCCACCGGCAATTTGGCCGCTCACCACCACGCCATCGAAAGCCCGACCCTGCTTGGCGAAACGGTCGCGATTCTGATCGATCGCGGGATCAAGGGGGCCGCCTTCAAGACCCTGCTCCCCGCCATCGGTTGCAAGGCGGACCTGCCCCGGTGGCAGGCGGCGCTGGGAACCCGGCGCTACGACGGCACCGGGCTGGCGCAGGTGATGCGCGGGGAATGGAACATTGCTTCCGAGTTCATGTTGTTGCCGGTGCTGTTCGCGAATCAAACCCCGGATGCCGAGGCGGTGGCGCGGGTTTACGCCGCATGGTATCACGCGGTGGTACTGAAGCTCCCCACCCTGAAGTTGGCAGAGCTGGCCCCCTTTTCGTTTCCTCCACCCGATGATTCCCAGTTGTCCAAGCAAGGCCGGAAAATCATCGGGGATTTTTCGATCGGCTTGTCCGCCTGGAGCAAAGGCTATGTCGGCAGCGCCTCGCATCAGCGGCAGGCACAGGCAGCTTTGGCGTTGCTGGCTCTGGAAAAATCCGGCTCGACCCTGGCTGCGGAGTCCGCTGCGCAAATCCCCCGAGAACCGGTCAGCGGCGCGCCGTTTGTTTTCGATCCCGTCACGCGGACGCTCGCCATGCCGGAAAACTCCGACCTAGCCCCACTCAAACTGCCGTGGTAGGGCATGGGAAGCGCGTCTTGGGCAGGGGAAATAGGGGGAGCCGCCTCAGAAATGCCACGACAGGCCCAGGACCGGGCCGAGGCAATTGAGGCCGGGGTTGGGATCGGTGGCGCCGCCATTGGAAAGGTGCTGGAAGAAGACCCCGGCATTGAGCGCCAAATTGGCTTGCGGGTAATATCGCACCCCGCCGGTGGCATACCAATTGAGGGTGAAATCCTGCCCCTGGCCGCCGGGGACGTTGGTGCTGTCGATGAGCCCGAAACCACCACCCGCCCCTGCGTAACAACAGGCTTGGTGGCCCGCTAGCCAATACTCCAAGGACGGCCCGGCGGAAAGTCCGAGATAGAGTGACTCCGGCCCGCTGGCAATGGGCTCGACCAACAAGCTGAACCGCGAGCGCATGGTCAGGTCGTTGCCACCAACGGTCATGTTGGCATGCTGGGGCGTGCGCAGCGAAAGCATTTGCGGCAGCAGCACATACGGAATGGGCGGCGTGTGCGTCACCCGCCAGATGGCGGCGGATTCATAGTCGAGCGTCCAGTGCTCAGCCGGGTGCTCGTCTGCGAGCCGGACGGTGGGTGGCGCGCAGGCCCCGAGGCATGCACATGCGGATACGGCGGACAAGCGGGCGGCGGTGAGTGCGTTCATCAGGGTGAAGGGGGGGGGCCGGGCTGCTGGGGAGAGGGGGTGGGGGCGGGTGAAAAACCACCTCGAAGGCCACCCATAAATCGCGTCGGCAGATATCTGAAGCTGGCAAATCGCAGGCCCCATGACAATCAAAAACCCCTGACCCTTGAAAACCGCCGAGTAGCCGCCCGGATTCCGCGGCTTTCCCGCTTGTCATGCACAGAACCACATTCAACAGTCGCGAAGTGATATCCCCGACAACCCCCGCTCAATCCCCCGACCTGCCGCGCCGTCGAACCGCCACTGGAATGACCCTGCTGCTTGCCTCCGTCCACGCGGGATTGCTGCTGGCGGGTTGGCACTGGGGCTGGCCGTGGGCGGCAGGCGGGCTCACGGCGGTGTGGATTGGCCTGACCGCATGCACCTTGTACCCGCACTGTCGGCTGTTCGGCTCCGCCACGCGGTGTTTCCCCTGCGCCTCGCGCAGCGTGATCCTGACCATCGACGACGGCCCGAGCGCCGACACGGAGGAAGTGCTCGCCCTGTTGGCAGCGCACGAGGTGCGGGCGGTGTTTTTCTTGATCGGTGAGCGGGCCGCACAGCGACCCGAGGATGTGCGGCGCATCGTTGCCGCGGGACACCTGGTCGGCAACCACACACAAACCCACGCCTGCTATTGGTATTGGAGTTTTCCGCCTTGGCGGCAGCGGCGTGAGCTGCGCCAATGCCAGCACACGCTGAGCGCCATCACCGGGCAAATTCCCAGCTTGTTCCGGGCTCCGGCGGGCCTGCGCAACCCGTATTGCAATATCATCGCCGCGGAATTTGGCCTCACTGTGACGGGTTGGCGGGCGCGTGGCTTCGACGGGGTAAACAACCCGCTCGAAAAAATCCTCGCCACGCTGCGCCGCGGGCTGTGCCCGGGGGCCATCGTGCTGGTCCACCAAGGCAGGCCACAGGCACCGGAAGTGCTGCGGCGGGTGCTCGAGATGCTGGCGGCAGACGGCTGGAGCACCACCCTGCCGGACGCCTGGCTGCCCCCCCGGCAATGCGCCGGAGCCCAGCCGTCCGGGCTGTGATGGAAGGCGGGCTCCCTCGCCTGTCGCAATTTTGGCATCCCGGCATTCATCGCTGCCTTTGATCCCGCTGGCTTTCACCGGCCAGGCCGCTATGGTTCCGTCACACCGCCACCATGCACGCCGCCCTGCTTGCCCTCCCCCACGGGCCCGAATTCCGCTTCATCGATGAGCTCGATGAGCTGGTTCCGGGTGAATGTGCCAGCGCCCATTATTTGCTGCCGGGCGACGCGCCATTTCTGGCCGGCCACTTCCCGGGCGCTCCGCTCATGCCCGGGGTGCTGCTGATTGAAGCCGTGGCGCAACTCGGCGGAGTGGTTGCCCAATCCCATCCGGGACTCGCACCCGTGGCGGACCTGCGACTCGCCGCCGTGCATCAGGCGAAGTTCACCGGCAGCGCGCTGCCCGGAGAATCCGTGCACCTACATGCCACGGTGCTCGGGCGCATGGGTGGACTGATCCAAATCGAAGGCCGCGCACAGATCGGCTCCAAGGTTATACTAACAACCCGTCTAACGCTCGCCGGAGCACAGCCGTCCCCGCTGTGAGGGACGACAGGCGTCCTCGCCTGTCGTCACCTGGCGTCACGGCTTGGGGGGATGACGCCGCCACACGCATGACTTACTGCGAGACGCAGCAAGTCACGGCCTGCCGCGAGACGCGGCAGCCACGCGGTCCGTCACTCGGTGGTGGCTGCAGGCGCGACGCGTTCGAGCATCTTTTCGAACACAAACCACTGGTCCCAATTGCGGTGCAAAAAGTCAGCCATGACGGGCAGCCACAGGGCGGCGAGCTCGGTTCGGGTGATGCGGGAGTCGCCGGTACAAAACGGTGGCAGGATTTCGATGCGATAGCGACACACGCCGAAGCGGCTCAACAGGATCGAATAACACGGCACCCGCGCCGTTTCCGCCAGCATCAAGGGCCCGAGCGGAATGGTATAACTCACCCCGTCATGAACCGTGGTCAGCGGCGACACATCCATAACCACCCGGTCCCCTTGCACGGCCACGATCTCGCCGGCCAGCAACAGGCGGCAGAGGTCGATGCCCAGATGCCTGCCCGGCGTGTTGTAATGGAAGCGCAGCAAGGGTTGCAGATCGCTGGCAGCATGCAATTCGGCAGCGCGCAACGCCTCCAGCGAGTGGCTGCGCTCCGGCACCCGCACGGTATGCAGCGGGCGACCGAGCTCCTCCGCCAACAGAGCCGAACCAATATCATAATTGCCGGAATGCATCGTGAACACCAACACGCCCGCCACTTCGTTTTTCAATTTCACGAAATTTTCCATCCCCCGCACATCCCACTCCACCTGCCGGCCACAGTGGCGGTACAACAAGCGGTCCACATACGTCAGCGCAAACTGCCGGAACACCTGATAGGCACCCAGCCAGCGCCGCAACCCGCACCATTGCGGAAACAAGGCCCGCAGGTTGGCCCGCACGGCCCGCCCCTGACGCGGTGCCAAGGCGTAAAACACCAAGGCGATCGGACTGGTGAGAAACACGCACACACCAGTGGGCATTCGCTCCAGAATAACCACCATCAGGCGCGTCCAACGGGCATCGTAGAGCCCACCCGGAATCGGTTTGTTAGAACTGCGGGAATCCGGAGCGGTCATTGCAAGGGCGGCGGGTGGGGCGGAGGGTGGGTGCTCACTCGCAAACCTGCAGGTGCAGGGCGGCGGCCCGTTGCGTCACGCCGGCGGTGGCCACCACGGCTGCCGCGGCGGTTCCGGCCTGCAACTGGTGACAGGCAGCGACGACCTGCCAGGCACCGGCGGCACTGAGGCCATGACCGAGGACCAGACCGGGCGACAGGCGCGGGCCTGGCCAATCCGCCCAAGTGCGGGCGGTGGCGGCATCGGATGCCGGATGGCCACAGCAATCGTCCACCAGCAAGGTGGCGGGATCGAGTGCAGCGAGGGCGTTGCGTGCGGCCGAGGCGGCTGGCGCGCGGTCGGCGAAGGTGAGCACAGGATGACGGGTGGCCAAGCCGCGGATGGCCACACCGGGCGCGTTTGGCGCGGCGTGCGTGACGACAATGGCGGCAGCACCTTCAGCGAGGGGCAGTCCGAGTTTCAACAAAGCTGCGGCGGTGGCTGAGAGCCAGTCGTGTTCCTCCGCGCCGATGACCACGACCAAATCAACGAGGTCCTGCTCGAGCCACAGCGAGGCCACGTCGATCGCAGCAAGGAATTGGGCGGAATCACCGACCAGAGAGGCGCAGGGACCGGTGATGTTGAGGGCGGCTGCCAAATGGCTGGCGGGGGCGTTGAAGACCGTTTCGGGAAACAAAATGGGACTGGCAGTGGCCGGGTTTGCGAGCACCTCGCCAAAAAACCTCCCGCAATACGACACGCCGCCGTTGAGCAGGGTGTAGATCAGCCCCGCTCGCAACGTGCCGGCCCGCACGGCGGCGGCGCGCTCCGGCCCCAAGGCCTCCAATCCCGCGGCCGCGGCAAATAACGCAAGGGGAGTGGCCCGCCGCAACCGCGGATGGCCGGCCAACGCCCGGTCCGGCAGCGGCCGCGGCACCGCCCGTACCTGCTGCGAACCCGCACCCGGTGCCGCGCCCGGCGGCGGATCCAGCCAGATTGCCGGTGGCACCTGGCCGGTGGCAATGGCATCCATCAATGCGGCCACGCCCCAACCGGCGGGACTTACCGCGCCGATGCCGGTGATAGCCAAGGGTCTCGCCGGAGCGCAATGACCCACAACCGGAGCCGGCGGCAAATCGTCGCAGCGCAAAACCAACGAGGCATTGGAGCCGCCAAAACCAAAGGAATTGCTCAACGCGGTTCGCGGCGCGGCCTCGCGCGGCCGGGTCACCAGATCAAAACCACAACAGGGGTCCGGTGCGGTTACATGGGCGGTCGCCGGTAGAAATCCATCTCCCATGGCCATCAGGCAGATGGCCGCTTCCACCGCGCCCGCCCCACCGAGCAAATGACCGATGGCCCCCTTGGTGCTGCTCACCGCGATGCGGGCCGTCGCCTCCCCCGCCCACGACGCAATCGCAGCCGCCTCGGCCGGGTCGTTGAGGGGCGTGCCGGTGCCATGGGAATTGAGGTATTCAATGTCGTGCGGAGCCACCCCCGCGGCGGCGCAGGCCATCCGCATACTGGCCAGAGCGGCCACCCCGGCCGGATGCGGTTGGGTCAGATGATGGCAATCGTTGGCCATGCCATAACCGGCCACCACCGCCAGAATTTTCGCGCCGCGAGCCACCGCATGGGCGCGGGACTCGAGCACCAACACCGCCGCGCCCTCCCCCAGCGCCAACCCGTCGCGGTGAGCGTCAAACGGCTTGGGCAGCGTCAAGCTGAGCGCTTTGAGCGAGTCAAACCCGGCATAGACCAATTGGCTCAGCGCGTCATAGCCGCCGGCGATGACCATCTCGCTGCGGCCGGCGCGAATCAACTGATAGGCATGGCCGAGCGCGTTGGCACCGGAAGCACAGGCATTGGAAATGACCGTGGTGGGCGCGGCAAGGGCAAACGCCCGCGCCAGCAAGCCGGCTTGCACCGGCACCTGGTACTCGATGGCCAAGGTCAATTGACCGCGCCGAAAGGAGCCACCACGCGTGACCCGGCGGTAAAATTCCTCGCCGTGGGCCATCGCGCCGGCGGAGGTGCCGAGCACGATTTCGAGCGAATCGGGGGCATTGGCGGCCGTGACACGGGCTTGGCCGAGCGCCTCACCGGCGGCATGCAGCAGCAATTTCGCGCCGCGTTCCATCCGCCGTTGCTCGGCGCGATTGAGGTGATTGACAGGCAGGGCCGGCGGCATGGCCACCTCCCCGCCAAGCCGCGCCGCCTGCCGCGACACATCAAACACCGTGACAGGCCCCAGTGCCACGCGTCCGGCCCGCAACCCGGCAACATTGGCCTCCCACCCGCAACCCATGGCGGTGATCACTCCCACCCCGGTGATGACAACCTCGTCCCCTGCTTGTTGGGGGCTCGACGGTGATGAAAAATCGGCAACGGACATGGCGGGGATCACTCGAAAATCAAGTCGGAAAATGGGTTAGACGGGGAGCATTACCTGCCACATTCGTGCCACCTGCTCCCCGCCCCAGTCAACCCGCTCCGCATTCAAATGAAAAGCCTCGTTTATCAAAAAGACCCACGCCCGCCCAACCTCGGCTTTTCGCAGCCCCGCCCGCCTCACCCACCGCTAGAACTTGGATCCGCGGGGGGCAACGGCGGCATGGTCACTTGTGAGAAATCCTGAAATTGGGTTTGACAGCCTCGCCGGAACTTCTTAAACAAAACAGCACATATATGAAAACAACTGCTGGAAGACAGTCGAAGTGGCGCCAGTTGTCACGTCTGCTCACCCTCGTGACATGGGTCGCGCTCAGTTCAATTCAAGTCGCCTGTGTGCATCAATCAGACCGGCGGATTTCGCCTAGCAGCAGCGCCACCAAAATCAGTGCCTTGCATAGCTTTTATGTCCGCCAGCATGCCAAAGACGATCACAACCTCGCCAAATCCATCGCCGATGAGCTCCAGAAAATGGGCTACACCGCGACCCATGGGACCACCCAAGCCCCCCCACAGCGCGTCGATAGCGTGGTGACCTATACGGACCGTTGGATGTGGGACATAACGATGTATATGCTGAGTTTGGATATGGAATTTCGCGACCCGAAGTCGGACGCGATCCTGACCTCTGCCAAGGTTGTCAGAACTTCGTTAGTGCGAAAATCCCAACAAGGAATGGTGGAGGAAACCTTGGGCGTCATTCTCGGAAAGGAACAAAAGCGATGACCGCGATTCTTCGGCAACCGCTGCTCCTGGCCAGCTGCCTGGTCGTTGGCATGCTTGCCAGTTGTGCATCGACCACCAAGCGCGAAGCCTTGAGTCCGGGCCGGGTTACAGCCTCGCATCACACGTCACAGCCGATCCAAGCGGTGGTGAGCGGTGGTTCGAAAATGTCAGCTCTACAACTTCCCGGCATCACCAACGAGGACTTCCAGCAAGCTCTTGAATCCTCCCTGGTCCAAAGCGGCATGTTCACCTCCACAGGCAGCGGTGGCTATCGCCTGGAAGCCTTCATCGCCAATATTGATCAGCCGGTCTTCGGCTTCAGCATGCGTGTCAACATGGAGGTCAGCTACCTCTTGCGGCGTGGCGGCACCACAGTCTGGCAGAAGTCCATCAAGTCAACCTATGAAGCTTCCGTGGGTGATGCCTTCGCTGGTCCCACGAGGGTGCGCAAAGCCACCGAAGGGGCGGCCCGTGAAAACATCGCCGAGTTGATCCGCCAACTCAATACCCGCCGCCCGTAGCCCACCCTCCCCGACCGGCGGCCTCACTCGATCCATGCTCCGCCGCAGGCGGGTAAGATGAGCTGGAAATGGCTTGTGGCAATACTCCGCCCCCCAACGTGCCACCCGCAAATCCTCTATATCATCATTGGCTCGCCCTGGCAACAAGCTGCGGCGATGCCATCGCGCTGCGCGAAGCGAGAGGCGGCAGGGAGTGGTCATTCGCACAACTGCGCGAAGCGGCCGCCCATGCCGCACCCAGCCCGCCGCTGCTGCATTCGAGCGCACGCGGTCTGGGCTTGATTATCGATGTCTTGCGCAGTTGGCGCGATGGCACGGTGCTGCTGGCCGACGATGGCTCCGGGGTGCCACCGCCGCCACTCGCGCTGCTGAAGCCCGGGATTTGCCATTTGAAAGTCACCTCCGGCTCGACTGGCGGCCCCCGCCACGTCCAGTTTCGGGCGGATCAACTGGCGGCCGACGCGGCCCACATCGTCACCACCATGGGCCTGCGGCGGGAGTGGGCGAATTTGGGGGTCATCTCCATGGCCCATTCCTATGGGTTTTCCAACCTGGTGCTGCCGCTGCTGCTGCACGGGGTGCCCCTGTGGCTGCTGGACAATCCGCTGCCCGAAACCCTGCGCCGCGCCCTGGCCACTTCTCACCCGCTGACCCTGGCCGCCGTGCCCGCCATGTGGCAGGCGTGGGATCGGGTGGGCGTGGAGTTCACGCCCGTCCGCCTCGCCATCTCCGCTGGCGCACCCTTGCCGGTGGCGCTCGAAACCGCCGTGTTTGCCCGCTGCGGCCTGAAAATCCACAACTTTTACGGCAGCAGCGAGTGCGGCGGCATCGCCTATGACCGCAGCGACACCCCTCGCAGCGATGCCACCCTCGCCGGCACGCCGCTGGCCGGCGTCACGCTTGCCTGCGACCCCGCCAGCGCTTGCCTGCGCATCCATTCCGCCGCGGTGGCGGAGGGCTACGTGGCCACCTCCACCGCCCCAGCCCCAGACGCCGCCGCCGGACCGGGTGCCGGAACCTGGCTGGCACCCGATCTCGTCCATCTCGACCCACAGGGCGAGGTTTACCTGTTAGGAAGAGCCGGTGATTTCATCAGCGTAGCCGGCCACAAGCTCGCCCCCAGCCGCATTGAGGAGGTGTTGCTGCGGATTGCGGGGGTGCGCCACTGCGTGGTTTTCGGCGTGCCCAGCCCCAACCCCATCCGCGTCGAGGACGTGGTGGCTTGCGTGAACCTGGCCGCCGCCACCGACCTCGCCGACCTCAGAAGCGCCTTCAACGCCCTGCCTGCCACCTATTGCCCGCGCCATTGGTGGCTGTGCGCCGAACTCCAGCCCGACGCCCGCGGCAAGCTCTCCCGCAGTCGCTGGCGCGAGCGCTGGCTCGCCCAGCAACCAACACCCAACCCGATCAGCACCCGCCCGGCGCAGGCAAACCTAACCGGTGATTGACGGCGCAGCGGGACTGTGGCACACCTCACTGCGTGAACCATCGGCCAACTCCGCCGCCACCCAGCCCGGCCCATGGCTGGAGTGCGGAATTGGCGCGGCGCATCCGCTGCCACTTCGTGCTCAAAACGTGCGGCATCAGCGCGTTCATCTGGATATTCTTCATCGCTTATTTCGAGCTATTGCACCATCCCGCGCATCCCGTGACCCTCATGCCGCTGACCGTACTGGACCGGATGATCCCGTTTCAAGCGCTGGGATTGGCCCCCTATCTGTCGCTGTGGCTCTACCTCGGCATCGCGCCGGGACTGCTGGTCGCATTGCGCGATCTCATCGGCTACGCACTGTGGATTGCCGCCCTCTGCGGTGTGGGCATGGCTTGCTTCTATGCCTGGCCCACCGCCGTGCCGCCGCTCGAATTCGATATTTCAAGCCATCCGGGGTTCGCCTTGCTCAAAGGCGTCGACGCCACCGGCAACGCCTGCCCGTCGATGCATGTGGCCACCGCCATGTTCACCGCCATCTGGATCGAACACTTGCTGCGCCAATTGCAGGTGCCATGGGCCCTGCGCCTGACCAACGCCGTCTGGTTCACCGCCATCGCATATGCCACCCTCGCCACCAAACAACATGTCCTGCTCGACGTGCTGGCCGGTGCCACCCTCGGTGCCGGCTTCGCACTGGCCGCCCTGCGGTGGCGGCCGGAACCTGCTAGCACCGGCCCTCTCTAACTGGATTCCCACCCCTGGCCAAGCGCCACAGCAAGACCGGCAGACGAAGCAGGAACCCGCAGCACAATCGGGTGTGCATCCAGGTGAGCAACACGTTATCGCGCACATAGCGGAACTGCGAAACCCCGCCCTCGGACGGCGTCAGATATCGCACCGGCGTCGGCAACACCACGATCGGCACCCCGGCCCAGGCCAATCGCACCGCCATTTCCGGATCAAAATCAAAGCGCCGCGCCCACGACGTCGAGGCAAACCCGGCCAGCAATTCATCTAGCGGATAGACCCGCATCCCGAACAGTGAATCGCCGAGCCCCCAGCCCAAAGTCTCGGCGGCGGCAAAACCGTTAGAAATTTTGCGGCCGCGGATCCGCAGCAGCGGCGCGTCCGCGCCGAAGATCGGGCAACCGAACACCGCCGCCACAGCATGCGCCCGCGCCAATTCGGCAAACCGCGGAATAGACTCCGCAGGATGCTGGCCGTCCGCGTCCATGGTCAGCACATGGCTGAAACCTGCCGCCCGGGCCACGGTGGCACCATGCTTGATCGCCGCCCCCTTGCCCTGATTGGTCGTCATTTCCAGCACCCGCAACTGTGGCTTGGCGGCAGCAAGCTCAACGAGGGCGGCCGCGCTGCCGTCGGAGCTGCCGTCAATGACCACCCAGACGTCCGGCCACTGAGCCAACGCCGCTTGCACGGTGTTGGCAAGCAAGCGCGCCCCGCTGTTATAGGATGGAATGAGCACCAGGAGTTTCATGCGATCGAGGCGAGGTGGACGGCCCGCAGCCGGTCATTGAAGGCATCGACCGACTCGTCCAACCCGCAATACAGCGGCTCACCGACGCGCATGCGGATGTGCGTCTGCCAGCGCGGCAGGTGCCAGACCGGCCAGCCTTTGGATAGATAGTCGCTATCGGTGGTCACGAACACGGGCCACACCGGCACTTGCGCGTGCTTGGCCACCAAGGCCATGCAGCCCTGCAGCGGATTGAGCTGGCATAGATGCTTGCGGGTGCGGGTACCCTCGGGAAACAACAACACCCGCCCGCCGCCGCCGAGCACGTCCACCGCACGCTTGACCATCCGGATGGCCGGCGCATTTGGAATCAAGCCGGCCAACATCGCGCCGCCGACAAACAGCGGATTGCGGATCAAGCTGGCTTTGAAAATACAGGTCATCGGGTCCAACCGGCTGAGCAAAAACACCACGTCCCACATCGCGGGATGATTGGGGGCCACGATATACCCCCCGGCCTGCGCCGCAAGCCGCTCAAAACCGGTGTACTCGCAAGTCACAATGCCAAAGCCCTCTAACACCCCGACATACACCGTGAACGCCTGCCGCAACCAGCGCTGGCCGAGACGCTGCACCCCGCGCTGCCCGCGGAAGGGCAGCAGCAGCAACCCGGCAGCCAGGAACCACAGCGCCCCCGCCGCCCACACCGCGATGCTCGCCACGGTCACCAGCGTCAGCCGCACCACTCCCAGGTGCTGCGGCTTCATGGCGTGGCGCTGGGTTGGGTGGGTCCGGTGGGGCTGGTTCCCTGCAGGCCGCTGCCGAGGCGTTGCATGAGTTCGACGTATTCCCACATGTTGGCGCCCTTGCCGCGGCGGCGCAGCTTGGCCATGGTTTCGATAAAGGCCGGCGGTGGATCCCCGACCGCCCAGTTGCTGGCGGTTTGCTGCAACTGCTTGAGGCGGGTGTGAATGCCCGTCACCGTCAACGGCGGCTCCAGATAGAACAATGGCTCTAACAGATGATCCGCAGCCGCGTCGTCCGCCTCGTGGCGGGTGGCCAGCTGCCACAGCGGCGTACCCGGATAGACCCGCATTCCGATGGTGGCGAAGTACAACGCCTTGGGCAGAGCGGCGGCGCGGGCCAGTGTTTGTTCCATGGTGAGCTCGGTTTCTCCGGGCCCGCCGAAAATGATGAAATGGGTGTAGCGGATATTGAGCGCACTGGCCGATTCACTGGACACCCGGATGTCCTCAAAATCGAAACTCTTGCCGTAACTCCGCAGCACCGGATCGGAAAAGCTGTCCGAGCCGAACTCGATATGATTGAGTCCGGCGCGTTGCATCAATTGCAACAACTCGCGGGTGATACCTTTGCGGGGGCGCAAGAAGCACTCCCAATTGAGTTTCACGCCAGCCCGCAACACGGCCTCGCACACCTCGCTCACATGCTCGTTGTTAGTGTTGAACACCGAATCGACAAAGAACACCTGGCGCACGCCGCTGGCCGCCATCTCACCGAGTTCCGCCGCCACTTCCTCGCCACTGCGATACCGGCTGCGCCTGCCCTCGATCAGCGGATAGGTGCAGTAACAACACCGCAGCGGGCAACCCCGCTGGGTTTGCAACCCCAACGGCGATCCTTCCCGCGTGTAGGCCGCCAAACGCGCCGGATCATGATGCGGCACCCCGCCACCGCCGCTCGCTGCCGTCACCCTGGGCACCACCACCGTCCCGCCTTGCCCGTTGCGAAACATCAAACCCGCAATCCCGCCCAGGTCGCCGCCGCCACCCCTCAACCAGCGCAACAAGCTGCGGATGGCCGCCTCGCCCTCACCCACGATCCCGAACTCCACGCCGGAGAGATCGAAAATGCGCTCCGGAAAAATTGAAAACCCGCTGCCTCCCAAGATCAGCGGCGCGGCGGACACAGCTCGCAGTTGAGCCACACAAGCCAGCAGATCCGCCGTGAACGAGCGCGGATTGTGCGATTGGGCGTTGTCGATGTTGCGCATGGAAATGCCGATGCAATCCGGCCGGAACCGGAGCACCGCCGCCTCCAGCGATTCCCCGGGCGGCACCACATCCCAGATTTCCGTCACATGCCCGTCCTCCCGCAAGGCACCCTCGATGTAGGCCAGACCTAGCGGATAGACCGGATACGGTTGGTCGTAGGTGTTGAAATTCACCAGTAAGACACGGGCCGGCAAGAAAGAATCCACGTTCACGAGGTGGCGGGGCTGGAGGGTTTCAGCGACCCGCAGGCGAGACCGAGCGCACCTACCGCCGCCCACACCAATGACAGTGAAAATCCGCTGAGGGACAGGGCCACCGCCGCTGCCGCCGGCACATGGTACCAGTTACCGAGCAGCACCCGGAACGCTTGCTCCCGCACCCCGAGGCCGGCTATGGTCACCGGCAGTGCTGCCACCCCGTCGGCTATGGCAATGACCCCGGCAAACCCCACCACCGGCACCACCACCCCAACCGCCCGCGCCGCACAATAAAAAATCCCGCAATACGACAACCACACCGGCACCGAGCGCCCCCCCGCGCGCAGCAACCCGCGCCATGACGCCCGGTCCAACGCGATACGCTTCATTTCATAGTGCAGCGGTTTGAATTTCCAGCTAATGACCGCCATCGCGGCCACCACGACCGCCGCCACGCCCACCGCCAGCCAGATGCCGGACGCATTCAGATGCGGCAGGGTGCCGTGCGTCACTGTCGCTGCCGCCACCATCACCACCACGCACGGGAACGCGCTCATATGATCCAACGCCAGCGACGCCAAAATGCCGCCGTGGCGGCCAGGCAAGTACCGTTCGGTCAACATCACTTTCGCCAGATCCGCACCCAGGGAACCCACCGACACACAGCCGAGAGCGCTCGCCGCCAGGGTGAGCTTGAACATGTGCCACAAGGACAACTCCATCCCCAGCGCCTCCAGGCAGGCCTGCCAGCGCCAGGCACCAAGCGCCAGCGACAAGCCCGCACACATCAATCCGCCCAGCAACCAGACGAGATCCAGGTGCCGCATGTCCGCACCCAGACGCGCCACCTCGGGCCGGGTCAGGATCCATAACAACATGCCGACGCTTACCAACCAACGCAACGCCCAGGTCAACCGTGATTTTGTGATCATTGGCGGCTGCTTTCCTACTTGGCGTCGCCTACCAGTCACTCACCCAAGTGCCCGGATCGCCTCGCCAATGGTTCTAACGCTTTTCAGCAACTCCTTCGCGGCGTCACCCTCGGCGATTTTCAAACCGAAATTCTTTTCCAACGCAATCACCAGTTGCAGCACATCCACCGAATCGAGCCCCAACCCGTCGGGACCGAAAATCGGCGCGTCATCGCCGATTTCCTCAGGGGTGACCTGAAGCATCAACTCCTCAACCATCACAATTTTGATACGGGCGTGCAAATCGTCGGGCATGGATTCTAGCGGGTTACCTACAGCGTGGCAGCAATGCTGGGCCCACTCCCACCCGAAGGCAAGCCCATAATCCGCTCAAAGAATCCCTCCATCCACCTTGAGCACCGCTCCCGTGGTGTAAGCGGCGTCCGCCCCCGCCAGATACATCACGGCCCCGGCCACCTCCGCGGCCTGCCCCACCCGCCGCGCCGGCACCCGCTTGGCCAACTCGGCCAACCGGTTGCCATCCGCAGCCAACTCCGGGGTCATCACGTAGCCCGGGCAAATCGCGTTGACCGTGATGCCCGCACGCGCCACTTCCTTCGCCAGTGATTGCGTTAGCGCCACCACCCCGGCCTTGGCCGCCGCATAGTTGGCCTGTCCGGCAGGTCCCGTTAGAGCACTCAGCGAGGCAATGTTGATGATCCGCCCGTGGTGCTGCGCCAGCATCGGGCGCACCACGGCCCGGCAGCCGAGGAACGTGCCGGTTAGATTGGTGGCCAGCACGCTGTGCCACGCGTCCAGCGGCATCGTCGCCAACAATCCATCGCGGTAGTGACCGGCGTTATTGACCAACACATCGAGGCGGCCGGCAGCCGCGAGAATCCGTGCCACCGCCGCGTCCCATGACTCCGGCTCGGTCACCTCCAGGGTGAGCAACTCGCATCGCCCGGAAAACTCCCCGGCCAGCGCCTCCGCCCGGGCCCGCGACGCGCGGCAACCCAGATAGACTTTTGCGTCGGGCCAGCGGTCCAGAAAGGCACGCGCACAGGCCGCGCCGATGCTGCCGTTAGCCCCTGTGATCAACACCGCACGCGCTGCCGCTGGTTCATTCATGGCAAGGCAGACTCACTAGCAGTTAGAGACGGCCGGACGCTGGCACCATCGCGCGCTCCGCCGCCGTCATCCGTTTGGGCTCCTTGAAATCCATCATCAGGATGCCGCCATCGCCCTGCGTCACCACCACTTGCACCAGGCGTAGCGCCGCGGCGTCGAATTTGAGTTCGAGTTGCTTCAAATCCCTGCGCTCACGCTGCGATTTCGGTTGCAAAATCACACTGGCCGTGACCTTCCCCGCCGCCGGCACGCTGACCTCGAACTCCCTGAGCAGGTTCTCCTCGGTTAGATTCTTGCCACTCAGAAAATCCATCCACAGCCGCATCCCGCGCTGGCTCGGGTCGAGCTTGTGCCATTTGTTGCTCTCGGCTTCCCAGCTATCCAGAATCACCCCGTCATAGCGCAACTGCGCCGTGGGCGGCTTGCCGGTCTCCCACAGGAAGCGTCCATCGGCATAATTCCAGAATCGTCCCTCCGATTGCACCGGGCTTTTGAGAGTGGGCAGGGTTTTGGTGATACCAAAGTCCACCCGCACATCCCCCGCCTTTTTCTGAGCCGCCAACCAGTTGTGGAAAACCCCCGGCAACCCATCTGTCGCCGCACCCGTCTGGGCGCCGATCACCCCCCACCCCAACAGGACCAAGCTCAGTGATAGCCAATTCATCATTCCGGCACTCACCCTATCGCCAGCCCGACAACCTGGCAACTCCAATCGCGACACTCCAATCACCTGTCCCGCTCCAACCGCCACCATACCCACGGGATGAAATACGCGGCGGTCAGCAAGGTGGCCAGCACTCCGATCATCGAGGTCTGCCCGAAGCTGGCCAGACCGATGTTGTCAGAAAAACCCAAGGCCCCGAATCCCAGCGCTGTGGAAAGCCCGCAATAGGCCAGCGCGCGACCAATCCCGTGGCCATCCGCACCGCGTTGCCGCAACGCGTGGAGCATGTGGATGTTGAAATCCAACCCCAAACCCAGCGCCAGCGGCACCGCCCCGATGTTGACGAAGTTCCAGGTCATGCCCAGCGCGCGCATCGTCCCTAACAACAACAACCCGCTGAAGCCCAGCGCCGCCACCGCCACCAAGCGCTCCCGCGCATTGCGGAAAACCAGAAACAACAGGCCACCCAGCACCGCCGCAGCCGGCAACACCACCCGCTTGACCTCAACCCGCAACACCGCCTTGAGTTGCCCCGTCAGATACTCCAAGCCGCCCACCTGGACGCCAGGGTCCTGTTGGATTTCCGCAAGGATGGCGGCCTGACCCGCATCGACCGCCGCAGGCAGCAGGACAAACCCGCACACCGTGATGCCGGCCGCGTCCCGCCGCAACACCGGACCGACGTATTGCTCCAGCAAACCCTCCGCCGGCCAGCGGGTGGCGGGCGCTTGCTCCCGCCCCCAGCGCTCCCAGATATCCAGCACGCCTCGCGAGAACGCCGTGCCCTCGGCGGTAAACCCCGCCCCATCCAGCGCCTCCAGCAGGCGCGGCCGCGCCGCCACCAAGCGCGCCAACACCGGCATATTCGCCGCTTGGCGCGCCGGATCGGGCACCACGGCCGATGGCAGCATGTCCCCGGCCGTGCGGCCGTCGGCAGCAGCGGCAGCCAACCGCGTTTCCAGCGCGCGCATGCTGGCGGCGACGCCAGCAGAGGTTTCCCCGCGGACGATCACCGGCAACCACTGGACTCCGCTCCGGCCCGGCTGCAATTTTTGCTGCAATTGCACCAACGCCTCAAACGCCTGACAGTGCCGCGGGCGCAAAATTCCAGTGGTGTTCGTGCTGCCCGGCAGCCCCTGCCACAACAACACCCCGCTCCCCATCAAACCCAGCACCAGTGCAAGCCAGCCCGGCCAGTTGACAAAGCGCCCGCCGCCGCCGCCACTGATGCGGGGTGCGGCGTGCTCGCCACTGCAGTGCAACGCCAGTGGCAGGAACCCGTACAACATCACCGCCGCTCCTATCAGAATCCCCAGAGCCGTGAGCATGCCCATCCGCGCGATACCTGGCAGGGTGCTCAAACCCAGCACGCCAAACACCGCCGCCGAGGTCACCGCCGACCACGCAATCGACGGAAACACCACCGCGTGAATCGCACGAAAATCCGCATCCGGATGCCGCATCGCCTCGTGCAAGCCCATCACCCCGAAATCCTCGATCATTCCCATCAGAATGGCGGCGAACCCCATCGACATCACATCCAGTGTTCCAAACGTCAATCCCGCCACCCCGAGCGTGAGCAAACCGGTGACCAGCATCGCCACCATCAGATACACCAAGGGCCGGAACCGCCGGTGCAGCAACCAAAACAGCAAACCCACCAGCACGGTGATGCCACTGATCGACTGGCTCATGTCCTGCTCCATCCCCGTGCCAATCTCAGCTTCAAACGCCGGACTGCCGGTATATGCAATCCTAACCGCCCCGGTCCCGGACTGCGCAGCCTGCCACGACGCCGCCACCGCCCGCACTTGGTCCATCCACCGCGCCGTTTCCCGATATCCATGCAGCCGCCGCGGCGTGGCTACCTTGAGCACATGAAACGTCCCATCCCCGGTGGCAAAGCCATCGCCGCCGTTCGGTTCGGCACCCGCACCGACGATTGCCGTCAGCACCCCACCCAGACCCAGCGGGTCCCGCGAGCTCAGCGCGGCCGTCAACGGATCAAACGTCTGGGCAATCGCCCCGAGCCGGGCCTGCAACAGCGCACCTATCCGCTCCGGCGCCAGCGTCGCCTCAAGCTCCAGCACCCGCTCCGGCGGGGCGTTCAACCACGCGTGGGCGATCAATTCGGTCAAACCCACCGGTGCCGTGCGCCACACCGGCTCCGCTTGGACCGCCCCGGTCAACCCGCGCTCCGCCACCAAGCGCTCCGCCAAGGACGCCGCGGCATCCCCGACGTCCGCCCCGTCCGTCGCCTGCAGCGTGACAAGCAATTCGTCAGGCCGGTCGTGGAATTGCTGAAACGCGACGGTCCCCGCCACCCCGGGCAATCCCGGCGGCAGCAATTTCATCAGGTCCACATTGAAACTCAAGCGGTTCAGCCCGACCGCTCCCAAAGCGATCACCAGCAGTACAAACAGAAGATGGACAATCCGGGGCATGGCTCGCTATCGCGGACTATCAACAGCCGCTGGGTGGCACGCCGACCGTGGTAGTTTCACCTCCCCACTGTCAAGCGCGAACGCCTTGGATGACGCCAGACGGCGCGGGATCATCCGTCCGATAGATGAGGCGGACGCATTCAGGCGTTTCACACAACCCACCGAATGTCATTCACTGGTTTCCCCAACCCACCACCACCATCAGCTTGAAAAACACCCCCACCGGGCCCGTACTGGTATCCATGCGCCGACCCACCACACCCATCATTCTGCTGGCAGCCATTCTAGCATCCCCGCTCATGGCGGAGGTGACATTTCCAGGAGACCGGCCGGGCACGGCCCAATCGACCAACCAGGGCGACGTCTGGACCTTGCGCAACAATGTGGTTTCGGCGAGTTGGTCGTTTCAAAACAGCCAGCTGCGTCCCGCGGAATTGGTGAACCGCATCGATGCCCGGGCCTTGCCACAGCACGAGCGTGAATTGTTCCGTCTGGCGGTGGCTGCGGCTAACGATGCTCCGGCCGAAGAACCGCAAACGTGGCTCGGCATCAAGTGGGCAGGCAGCAATCTCGTCGTCCTAACATCAACCAATGGCCGCGGCTGGCGCACCATCAACAGCGTGCCTTGCGCTGGATTCACCGGCCCCCCCACCCTGCTGCGGGCGGGAAAAATGGACAAGAACGGAGCTCTATCAGACTACCCGGATGCGGGTGCCAGCGGTTCGGCGCGCTTCGACCACCTGGCCATTCAGCGCGATTCGCAGGTGCTCTTCACCGACGAATTCGCCACCGCCACGATCGACTCGTCATGGGTGAAGAAACTTTCCGGCAAACCAGGCACTGCGATCGCGGTGAACCAAGGCTGGCTCACGGTGACGGCTCCCGCCAATTGCGCAGCATTCCTCGAGCGCCCGCTGCCCGATGGCGCCCAACAGGTCATATGTCGGATAGATCGCGGCACCGATCAAGGCCAGTCATGGGGGCCGGGCCTCGCGTTGGTGTGGCCGGATGGCAAGGCTCTCGTCGTCAATCTCCGCAAGGAAGGCGGCTGCTCGGTCATCGCCGGCGGCAATGAACAAGTGACCGACAGGCCATTCCAACTGGTGCCGGACTATCAGATCGTGGCATCCCACCTCAAGGTATTTGAGGGACCAAAGTTGGTGAATTTGTCGGCGGAGCCGAAAAACCCGCGGGCAGCCAGCCACGCGGCGGGCATCGCGATTCAGGCGAAACTGCGCGATGAGAAAAGCGGCCTCAACGTGATGTGGCGGGCGGTGCTGCGCGATGGATCGAACTACATCCGCGAGGAAATCACCCTTATGACAGCGGGCCCTCCGGTGTCGCTCTCTGCCATCCAATTGTTGGATCGTCAAGTGCCCTCGGCCAGCGTGCATGGCAGCGTTCCCGGCAGTCCCGTGATTGCGGGCGAGTGGTTCTTCGGCGCGGAAATCCCGGTTTTCTCCAGCGAGATCGCCACCGATGGCTTCACCTGCGGCTTCCCCTGTACCTATAAGTTAGAGAAAAACCAGGCGGTGACCTTCTCGTCGGTCAGCGGCGTGGTGCCCGCCGGCCAACTCCGCCGCGGCTTCCAATACTACCTCGAACGCGAGCGCGCCCGGCCAGCCCGCCAGTACCTCCACTTCAACGGCTGGTACGACACGGGCACCGGAGTGTCAGAAAAGCGCCTCCTCGATGTGATCGATGCCTATGACCGCGAACTCATCACCAAGCGCGGCGTCAAGCTCGATGGATTCGTCATCGACGACGGCTGGGACGATGCACAAAACACGTTTTGGGGATGGAAAACGTCAGCGCTGCCCAATGGGTTGGACAAGGTGCGCGCCGCCGCGGAGGCCGCCCATTCCCGCCTCGGCATCTGGATCTCACCGCTCGGCGGGTATGGCGAGGCCGCCCAGCGTATCGCCAATGCCCGCAAGTTGGGCGTCACCGATGGCGACAAGCTCGATCTATCCGATCCACGCTACTACAACTGGTTTCGTGACAAGTGCCTTGATCTCATGCACAAGGATCGGGTCGGCTACTTCAAGTGGGACAAAGCCGGCGATGGCATCAACCCGCATTTCATGTCATTGCTCAAACTCGCCGACGAACTCCACACCGCCGATCCGAGCCTGTTCTTGAACGTCACCGTCGGCACCTGGCCCTCGCCATTCTGGCTCAATCACGTCGACTGCACGTGGCGCGACGGTGCCGACGTGTTTTGGATCGGCAAGGGCGACAAACGCGAACAATGGCTCACCTTCCGCGATGCCACCACCTATAACAACGTCGTCAAACGCGGCCCGCTCTATCCACTCAACTCGATCATGTTACACGGCATTTCCCTCGGCCACCACTTCCAAGGCAAGTCCGTCGCCGAGGCCGGCAACCACCTGCGCAACGACTGCCGCTCGTTCTTCGCCACCGGCACCTGCATGCAGGAAATCTATCTGTCACCTGATTTGATGGATGCCGCCGCGTGGGATGACCTGGCGGAAACCTCGGCCTGGGCCCGCAAACGCGCGGCCGTGTTGGTGGACAGCCACATGATCGGCGGCAATCCCGAGAAACTCGAACCCTATGGCTGGGCGTCGTGGATCCCGGGCCAGGCCGTCGTCGCCCTCCGCAATCCGGACTCCGCACCGCAATCCATCACCCTCGAGGCGGGCGCAATTTTCGAATTACCCGCCGCTGCCACAAAGTCCTACACCCTCATGTCCGCCTATAAGGACCAACGCGTGCAAACGCTCGAGCTTGCAGTTGGCAAACCGGTGACCCTCACCCTGCAACCCTTCGAGGTGCTCGTCTTCGACCACGGCAAGTAAGGCCATCTTGCCTCCTCATGCATAGCGCCAACCCGCCGCCAGCGACCGCCTCAAACCCCGGGAGGAAGTTTCCCGGCCATCAGCGCCCGGTGATTGAACTTCCGGCCGGCCGCCACAAAGGTGCCGTCGCCAACGGCATGGAATGTGCGGCGCTTGTGGCCATCGGGATCGATCCACGCCCGCACCCCCTCCAGGACGAAGAGGTCGTGTTGCTTCACATGGTCAATGACGCGGCATTCGATATTGGCAATGCATTCGGCTATCAGCGGTGCCTTGACCGCCTTGGCTTTCACCGGGGTCAACCCGAACTTGCGGAATTTGTCGGTATCGGCCCCCGAACAGGTGCCTATCCCAACCACGGTCTCCGACATGTCGACGGAAGGAATGGCGATGACGCATTCCCGGGTTTGCATGAGCGCGTGGAACGAGTGGTTCCACCCGCCCGTCACGAATGCGAGCTTCGGGGTGAAGTCCATCACCAGGGTCCATGAGATCGTCATGATGTTCTTCTTGCGCCCGACTGCGGTCGTAACAAGTGTCACGGGCCCGGGCTCTATCAACATGAAGGCTTTCTCGATAGGCAATTCTTTCATGGCGGCGTTTCCTTTCCGTGGGCGATGATCGTGGGCCAGCATATCAGCCGGTGCCGGGGGTGCCAATGAAATTATTGACATGAAATTATTGACGACCTGGACGCCCCCCCTCACACGGCCAGGCTTGCGATCCCCCCCGTGCCGGCAGCCCCGGTCACGGAGCAGCGGCCACCAGTGCCATGCGGACGCGGAAAAATTCCGCGGTATGGGTGGCGGGACTGCTGAATCCGGTGGTCTCAAGCGCCCCGACCCGACTGATGACCGAGGCGGTGGCATCGGTGTCGACCGTCCAGCTCTGCATGTTGACGGACTTTTCAAGCACATAACTGATATCGCGGGCGCGGCGGCTCTTGGTGACCGCCAACTCCATCGCGGTGCCCGACGCACTCCTGCCGAAACTCTCCACGCCGAACGGCTTGGTGTCGACCTTGGTGGGGTCAAGATTGCGCGCATATTCCTCAAGGTTGGTGAATCCATCACCATCCGGATCACTCGTGGATTTGATGTTTTGGTTATAGGTTTGATCGCCGTTGACCCGGGTCATTTGAATGAAATTGATCACCGGAAAGTCAGTACCCGTGCCCGGACCCGCCGAGATCTTCAGGGTAATGGTGCCCGCTGCGGTGGAACTCAACCCGGACACCTTGGTCAAGGCGGTGTTGGATGCGGCGTCCACGACCACGACCACCGGGGTGCCACTGCCGGTGAAAGTGTAGGTGCCCGTGTAGTCATATCCCGCCACAAGGGCACCGCGGCGCGCGAAGAAGGCAAAGTCATAGGTCGCCGCGGGATCGAGCCCGCCGAAGGTGAAACTTCCGGTCAATGGCACGTCATCGCGCAAGGCGAACAGGGTGGTTTGGGCATCGGCCGGAAAATCGGCGAGCGGTGCGCCGGCGTCACTGCGGAATTGATCAAAGGAATCACTGACCTTGATGGTGTATCCGGCCGCGCTGCTGTTCTTGGTGTCGGATAGTGGGTAAGCGGTGGCGCTGTTCAGACTGTTGACCGTATTCCATTTGACCCCGCCATAGTTGGGACTGGCGTTGGTGTTGAAGTCGATGAGGTAGGTCGGAATGTTAGGGGTGAAATAGCCCGCGATCCAATCCTGATAGGAGATGGCGCTCTGGCCGCCGGCCGTGATCGACACCCCGTTGCTGTAGTCGCCTTGCAGCGTCCCGTCCTGGGCGGATACCCGGTAATCGTAGCTCACGCCCGCCGCCAACCCGCTGTCCTCGAAACTGGGCGAGGCTGCCGCTCTGGTCCCCACGGCAACCCAGGGTTCCGCCACCCCGCTGCGCCGCCTCTCGACGGAAAACCCACCGCTGCCGTGGCCCTTCCAAGTCAGACTGGCGGTGCCTGCGACGAACGAATCGGCAGTCAGGCCGTCCGGAGTGGCGGTGGCGAACTGGGCGGTGAAGTTGGCGGTATTGAGCGTCAGAACGGCCAGACTTTGGGCGCGGTTTTCGAGCGCGGCGGCGGCATGCGGCGCGGCATCCGCCAGCGGCGCACAAATCTCCAGGCTCGCTTGTTGCAGGGCGCCACCGTGCTGCGCCATCGCCTCGTCCTGGGTCCAGGCGGCCCGATAGATGCAAACATCCTGGAAATCCGCCTGCAGCGGTGCCAGCGCCCTGCCGGCCGCGCCGGCCGCGCCGCCGACCACGAATCCATCGGGAATGTAGTTATCGGCCACCGTCGCGCTGAGCACCCCATCGACAAACACGAGCGAAGTTGCCGTGGCATAGCGGTGGGACAAGGCAACGTCATGCCAGTGCCCGTCGGTGGCGGTCAGAGGGATGCTTGTTTCGCCCCCCCCGGGACCGATATAGACCAGCGAGTTGGCGCGCATTTCGAGGGTCGCACGGGTGGCCCCGGCTGCCACTGCGGCGATGGTCCCCGGGTTGCTGCTGCGCGCCCGCAACGAGAGCGTGAAGGAGTGCAGCGTTTGTGACGGGGTGAAACGCAGCGGCGAGGGTGCTGCCGCATCGCGCTGCAAGCGCAGGTACCCGTTGGTTCCCTGCAGCACCGGGCCGTTGGTCTTGCCTGCCGCGATGGCATCAAACAGCGAGGGCACCACCGCGTAGAATAATTCGCCGTGGCCCAGCGAATTCGGATGGTAACCGTCATAAAAGTAGCCGGCAGCCCAGTGCCCGGAGCCGTCATCGATCGCCCCGAGCAAGTTGATGCTGGGCAGAGCCCAGGTGTTGAGCAGCAGGTTCATCTTCTTCACATAGCCATACTCGTTGGCGGTGTACGCCCCGTTTGGATAGACAAGGCTGAGCATCGGGTAGTAGCCTTGAGCACGGCACAACGCGATGATCTGCGTCAGGCCGCTCTTAAAGCTGTTATAGACCGCGTCCGGGTTGCTGGCTCCCACCAGGCCTTCATTCGCCAGCGACAGCGCGATGATGACCATCTTCGTCGCCGGGTGGGCCGTCACCACGTCCGCTTGAAAGCGAGCCAACACCTTCGGCGTGGTGTCCCCACCCACCGAGGCATTGTTCACCTGCCACACCACCGTGGAGCCCGGTGCCAGCGGCGCGTGGTTTTGCAGCAAATCCTGCAAGCGGTATGCCCAGGCATCACTGGTCTGACTGGCACCTGTGCCCGCCGCCACCGACGAGCCAAGCACCAGCACCTGTTGGGGAACAATAACCGGCACCACGTCGGCCACCGGCATGACGTCGGCGAAGGTCGTGCCGAGGCGAAACTCGTCGATCATGCCGGCGACACTGTTCGACTCGATGCGCATCCGGTCGTAGGTCAGTGCCGCTGTCTTGGTGACCGTCACATTGGCGGTGGCCGGTTCTACATTCCCAGCGGGATTGACGTAGAGCCGGATGGTGGCCCCGGCGGCGGCGAAATCCACCCGGCACACCAGCAGCGACAGATTGCTCACCGAGGTGGCCGAGTTGGCTGCGGTGCCGCCTTTGGGATCGATCCCGAAATACCCGCTACGATTGCCGGTATAGAGGGTTTCGGCGGCCCCCTGAAACAACGACACTCCCGCATAGCCGCTGCCGGCCGTCACTTGCAGCAAATAGCTGAAATACACGCTGCTACCGGCGGTTTGGAGAGGATTGGCAAGGATTCCCACCGCCCCGCTGTTGGCATTGGCGATGGCCAGCTCAACCTTGTTGCCGCTGACCGCCAGCCCGGCATAGGCAGCCCCCGGCGAGATGACGTTGGGCCCCGTGCCAAACGCCGTGTAGGCGGAACTGAAGCCCAGCGGCGCGGTCTTGCCAACCAGCGAGGCCCCTGCGGCATCATCAAAGCCATCATAGGCAAGCAGGCTGGCGCGCGCCGGACCAGCAGCGAGGCCTGCCACGATGGCAAGGCCAAGCGCGGCGACAAGAGACGATTTACGGGATGAAGCGGGCATGAAGTGGGCGTGTGGTTAGAGACTGCCGCAAACAGCGCCTGCTGTCTGCTTGTATACAAGCGAATTGTAGAAGCGCCAGGGGCGGAATGGCAAGTGCTTTGTTGTGGCAACGCGAATATCAGCGATATCTCTCCATCTGCGTTTTTCTGCGGTTGAAGCGCGGCCGCCCAGAATGCCCCCCCACTCGGATGACCTGCTGCGAGACGCGGCAGTCACGGCCTTCCGCGAGACGCGGCAGTCACGGCCTTCCGCGAGACGCGGCAGCCACGTGCGGGCACCTCGCCTTGGCTTGACGCGCAAGCCCACGAGGGCCCTGGCGGAGGCCGCCAGCAAACCCGGGTTTGTATACAAAGCCCTACACTGCGGCAGCCCACGCGGAGGCTGTGTCAAGGAATCGGCGATCCGGAGCTTGGCTGGGTGCCCGTGCAGGGATACTTGTCGCAAGAGATCTGAGATGTGTTGTAGCGGCGATCTGTGACCGACGCTGCGCATGCACCGCCCATGGGCCGAGACGGGCACAGACCGCCTCAACAGTGCCGTGGCGGATCAAGGCGCGGACGCAGCGCACATGGCATCGCTGAGCACCCGTTTGGTGACCTTGCCCATGGCATTGCGGGGGAGACTATTGAGCACGAGCAAGCGTCTGGGGAGTTTGTAGTGCGAAAGGCGCTCTTTGCTCCAATGCTGGAGTTCGTCCAGTTGCAGGGCGGTGGTGTCGGCATGGAGCACGGCGGCGACGGCGACCACCTCACCCCAAGTGTCATCTTTGAGTCCGACCACGGCGCACTCGCGGATCGCGGGGTGCTCGAGCAGGGTGGCTTCAATTTCCAGGGCCGACAATTTGTAGCCACCGCTTTTGATGATATCGATGGAAAGGCGACCCATGATCCGGTAGTAGCCGGTTTCCATCACTGCCAGATCGCCGGTGCGAAACCAGCCGTGATCAAAGCTCGCTGCGGTGATCGCGGGGCTGTTCCAGTATTCGCGGAACACCATGGGCCCGCGGACGAGGATCTCTCCGGGCTCGCCGTCCTCCGTGATCCATTGCCCCTGCTCGGACTTCAGGCCCAGTTCGACTGTAGGCAGCGCTTGGCCGACCGCACCCGGACGCCGCTCGCCATGCAGCGGATTGGATAGAGTCATCCCGGTTTCGGACATGCCGTAGCGCTCAAGCAGGTGCTGCCCGGTCAGCGCGGTCCACCGTTCATGCACGCTAGGCGGGAGTGCCGCCGAACCCGAAACCATCAGCCGCATGGCACCGAACCCCCGCAGCACTGGCTCGCGAATGGCTGCGGGATAGGCGTCGGAGGCGAGGGCCTCAATGAGTTTCACATAGATCGTTGGCACGGCCATGAAGATCGAGTAGGCCCCGGCGGCCACCCGCTCGAGGAGGGTGTCCATGGCAAACTTCGGGAATGATTCGATGCTGGCACCCGCCCACAGCGCGCAACAGGCGACGTTGATGATGCCGTGAATGTGGTGCATCGGCAGAAACAGCGGGATGCAGTCATCGGCGTGCCACTCCCAGGCCGCCACCAACAACTCGATCTGCGCCTGGATGTTGGCATGGGTGGTCACCACCCCTTTCGGCTGGTTGGTCGTGCCGCTGGTGAACAAAATCATCGCCCGCCGCTGCGGGGCGATTTGCGGCAAAGCGCCCGCCGTCATTAGATCCAGATCCTCAAACACAAGCAGGCGCCGCGTGGCGTAGCCGGCAAGCGCAGCAAAGTTCTCCGCGCCGGCCCGCATCGCTATCACCTGGCTGCTGCCCGAATCGGCAAGCGCGTGCTCCAATTCCGCCTTGGTGGCCGCCACACCGAGCGGCACGGCGACGCCGCCCGCCCGCCAGATACCCCATTGGATGGCCAGATAGGTGAAGCCGGCGGGGGCTTGAAAGGCGACCCGCGCTTCCGCCAGATCAGGGCTCTCCAGCAGCAACGTGGCGGCAACCGCCGCCGAGGCGTCGAGAAGATCCAGGTAGCTGTAGGCAGAGCCATCGGTCACGATGGCGGTCCGTGGGCCGTGAGCGCGGGCGCGCGAAATTAGCGGGAGTTCCTGCATTCGGGTGTGGGTTTTGGAAAAAAATGGGGGGAAAGATGGGGCTGCGACCGTCAGACAAGCAATTTGATGATGAAAAACATCAGTGAGGGGCCGAGCAGACAGCCGAGACCGGTATAAAAAGTGGCCGTCAGCGCGCCGTATGGCACCAGTTCCGGATCGGTGGCGGCAAGCCCGCCGGCGACCCCGCTGGTGGTGCCCATCAGGCCGCCGAAGATCAGCGCGCTGCGAGGATTGTCCAGGCCGATGGATTTGGCCACCAGCGGCGTGGTGACCATCACCAGGATGGCTTTGACCAGCCCGGCCGCCACGCTCAGGGCGAGCAGCTCCGAACTGGCTCCAAGCGCGCTGCCAGTCACCGGCCCGACGATGAAGGTGGCTGCCCCGGCGCCGAGCGTGGTCATGCTCACCGCGTCGCGATAGCCAAAGGCATAGGCCACACACGCGCCAACGAAGAAGGAAACCGCCAGGCCTAGCAGCAGGGCGGCAACTCCTTGGATGCCGGCCTTGCGAAACTCATCCATGCGCACCCCGAAGGCGGTCGACACGATGGCCAGATCGCGCAACATCGCGCCTCCCATAATGCCCACCCCCGCGCAGCCCGGAAGGTCGGCCAGGCCTTTGTCCCCCCCGCTGAGCACGCCGCCGAAGTACGCCAGCAACAACCCGAAAAACAACGCGATGGCCGAGCCGTGCAGCCGGCCACGGGTCAACTTGTGTGATGCAAAGTAGGACACCCCGACCAGCAGGCCAATGAGTGCGAAGGCGCCGATCAGCGAGTAGGTGACTAGAATTTCCTGCAGTTCTTCGAGCATGGCAGGGGGACTACTTGCGGACCCGGCTGAGCAGCGGGACCAGCGCGAAACAGGCGATGACGGCGAGGGTTCCGGCGAGGATGGCGGCCGGTCCGCCGCGGATCGCTGCCCGCACGTTGAGGGTCGCCGCCATCGCCACCACCACAGGGATGTAGATGAAGCTCCAAAATTGAATGCCCGCCGCGGTCGGCGCACTCAGGCGGTCACGCAGGCGGAGCCGGTCGGTGACGACAATGAGCAGCAACATGGCGATGCCGACGCCGCCCACGTCGGTCCGTGAACCTAACAATATTCCCAGCAATTTCCCAGCAAGCAGTCCGGCGATCAGACAGATGGAGAGGAGTGCAGTGCCGTAAATTGCCATGACAAAAGTTTGTTCGCGGTGCTGGAGGTAAGGCCGGATCATGGCGCAGTTCGCTGCCGCAGCAAGACTTTGTATACAAAAAAATTGAGGGCTGGAATTATGCGGGGAAGCTGCTTAGTCTTGCCGGATGAGCATCCGCAACGCCGACAAAATCCGTGAAAACCTCGAGGATCGCATCATCAAGGGTGAATTCCAAAAAGGCGAGCGGCTTGACGAGGTGAGGCTGGCCACCAGCTTCGGCGTGTCGCGAACACCGATGCGCGAGGCGCTGCGAATGTTGGCAGGCTCGGGTCTGGTCGAACTCATTCCGCGGCGGGGTGCCTTTGCGCGCCACCCGGGCATTGTCGAGTTGGTGGAAATGTTCGAGGTCATGGCCGAACTGGAGGCCATTTGCGGACGCCTCACCGCCAAACGCATTTCGCCAGGGGAACTCGCCGAACTGACGGTGGCGGCCAACGCCTGCGAGCGAGCCCTCGCGAAGCAGGATTCGGACGCCTATTACCACGATAACGAGCAATTCCACTTCCTCATCTACCAGGCATGCGGCAACCACTACCTGGCCTGCGAGGCGGGCCGGCTGGCCAAGCGCTTGCGGCCGTTTCGCCGGGTGCAACTGCGGGCACCGGGGCGGATGGCCCAATCAATGGCCGAACACACGCTCATTCTAACAGCCATGAAGGCGGGTGACGCGGTCACCGCCGCAGACGCGCTGCGCAGCCACGTGGCGATTCAGAGTGAAAAATTTCACAGTCTGCTTGCCACCTACGAAACGATCCAAGGGAAGTTCCCGGCCTGAGGCGACGCCTGCCTAGGCGTTATCGTCGGCGTCGGTACCATCACTGGGGGTGGCTAGCCGGCGGAAGTGGATTTGGCCGACGCGGCGTCCGTCGGTACTGGTGACTTTGGCCTCATGGCCGCGGATGATGATCATTTCGCCC
Organism: Akkermansiaceae bacterium; assembly: GCA_903908495.1. Taxonomy (GTDB): domain Bacteria; phylum Verrucomicrobiota; class Verrucomicrobiia; order Verrucomicrobiales; family Akkermansiaceae; genus Luteolibacter. The sequence continues at coordinate 8,533 of CAIVSK010000317.1, read as the reverse complement.
ACTTCCGGGAAACGGCCGAGCTGCTGGGTGATGTAGCCGCCGACGGTGGTCACTTCGCCGCTTTCCAGATAGAGGTCCTCATCGTAGTCGGCCAGCTCGTTGAGAGTGGTGGTGCCATCGGTGACGAATTCCTGGGAGTTGATGCGGGTGAAGGCCGAGCATTCATTGTCAAACTCGTCCTGGATATCACCGACCAACTCCTCGATGACATTGTCGAGGAAGACCACCCCGGAGGCGTGGCCGAACTCGTCAGCCACCAGCGCGAGGGAGGTCTTTTCCTTGAGGAAAAATTTCAGCAGGACGTCCAGCGGCATGGTTTCAGGCACCACCTTCAGGTCGCGCTTGATGACCATGATGTCGGGTTTGGGCTCGCCCACCAATTTGAGCAAGTCCTTGACGTGAATGAAGCCGATCGCATTGTCCAGATGCCCCTTCACCAACGGGAAGCGGGTGTGTTTGGTGTTGCGCACCAACTCCAGGGTGATCTCGAAGGCGTCGTCGGCATCGACGACGACCACTTCGCTGCGGTGGGTCATGATATCTCGCACCCAGACCTCGTTGAGTTCGAGCGCGTTTTCCAAAATTTCGCGTTCGGTCTCGGTGACTTCCTGCGAGCGTTCACTTTCGGCCACCAGCAGGGCGAGCTCCTGGGCGCTGAGGGCCTGGTCGTGCTCGGTGGCCGGCTCGATCCGGAAAATCACCCGCGCCAGCCAGTTGGAGGCGCCGTTGAGCATGCGGATGGGCACACTGCAAAGCTTGTAGAACAGGCGCATCGGCCGCGCCAGCAGCAACGTCGTGCCCAACGCCCGCCGGATGGCAATCATCTTGGGCAATTGCTCGGCGACGACCACATGCAGCATGGTGAACGAGCCAATGGCCAGCACCCACGACAAGCCGGTGACCAGCCCGGGCGTGAACCACGGGATTTGCTGCAGGGGCGGCCCGACCAGTTTCTCGATGAACGGCTCGCCCAGCGCGCCAAGGGCCAGCGAAGCGACGGTGATGCCGAGCTGCGCGGCGGATAGGTAGGGATTGATGTCCTCGACGATCTTGCGGGCGGCCCGCGCCCCGCTCGATTTATCCTTGGCCTCGGCCTCGAGCTGGCTGGGCCGCACTTTCACAAAGGCAAACTCCGCCGCCACAAACAACGCGTTGAGAGTCAGAAAAAGAATGATTCCGCCCACATCGAGCACCCACTCGCCGGGCGTCGGCCATTGAAGCGGTACCCCCGCAGTCGCCAGCAACATGATGCCATAGCCGTTCATTGCGTCAGAGTTTCTCGTACACCCCTTGGTCGCGCTTTTGCAGCACGGTGAAACCGGCCGTCTTGGCGGCGCTCACCGACAGCGGCTTGGTGATGGTCGGGGTGTTGATCCGGGAAACGAGCTTTTTCACCGGGTGCTTGCACATCGGGCAAACCAACAGCGGGGCCCGGTCAACGGGGCGTCTGAGTTCAAACCCGCGCGCGCAAATGCGGCACGAGTGTTCTGGATCACCCGGGGTAGCGGCAACGTATTCGTAAATTGGCATTGCAGGGACGCGGAAATGGGTGGTTCCATCCCGCGCCAAAAAACAAACCGCAGACAGCTTACCAGCTGGACTTGGTCACACCGGGGATCATGCCGGCGGAAGCAAGTTCGCGGAAACTGATGCGGGAGAGACGGAACCGGCGCAGGAAGGCGCGGCGGCGGCCGGTGACGGCACAACGATTCACCAAACGGGTCGGGCTCGCATCACGCGGCAGTTGAGAGAGACCGATATAGTCCTTCTCCTTCTTGAGCTTCATGCGAAGCTCAGTGAATTTCTCGACGGTTCTCTTTTTGCGCTCGTTGCGTGCGATCCAACTTTTCTTTGCCATAATTCGGGAAGCGGTGAATAACCCATACCCACCGCGATGCAAGCCCAAACTGGCAATTTCTGCAAATTTTCGGTCAAACCGGCCGATTTTGCAAAAAATCCGCCGGTTTTGCCCGATCGGGCGGCTCATCGGGCGGCTCATCGGGCGGCTCATCGGGCGGCCAACAGGGCTGCGATGCGCTCCAAGATTTCCGTCACCGGAGCCAAGCGGCCCGGCCCCTCGTAACCGCAGGCCAAATCCCCTTCGGCCGGGCCGACAAAGCCGCAGCCGTCCGCCGCCAAACGCCCCACATTGCGCTGGGTGGCCGGGTGCAGCCACATCTTGCCATTCATCGCCGGAGCCAGCAGCACCGGCGTGCGGCGCGGCAATGCCAAATAAATCGACGCCAGCGGGTCCGGTGCCAGGCCGTTGGCAAAATTTCCCAGCACATTGGCGGTAGCCGGGGCCACCAGAAACAGATCCGCGCGGTCCGCCAATTCGATGTGGCCCGGTTTCCACGATTGTTTCTCATCCTCGAGCGCTACCATCACTGGCTGCCGCGTGAGCGTCTGCAAGGTGAGCGGAGTGATGAACTCGGTGGCGGAGCGCGTCAGGATCGCATGGACTTCATGCCCCTGTTTGACCAACTGCGACGCCAAGTCCACCGCCTTGTAGGCCGCAATCGATCCCGTGATACCGAGCACAATGGTCATGCCCCAGTGTGACGCGTGACAGGCCGGCGTTCAAGCCCCGATCTCGATCTGCGCCTGCGCCAGGCGCCAGGGCCTAATATAATATCTGTCATCATGTTGTTGACGCGCCCGCACCTGTGGGCGTTTGGAGGTGGGGGCGCGTAGATCCCCGATTGGCAGCGAGGCCGGTGCCGGGTGCCCGGGAAAATGCAGCAACCCGGCCCATGCCGCCCGCTTCCAGCTCGCGTCACGCCGAGCCGGCGCTCAGGGATGGCGCAGGCGCAGGTAGAGGCTGCCGCCCGTGATACCAACCTGGACTTGATTGTTGCCGTTGACGAGGGTGACCGGCCAGGCCGAGTCGAGCCAAGTGCCGGGTGTCAGATCGGGACTTTCCTCGAGGATCCAGCCGGGCAGGTCGGCCGGCCACAGCAAGGTCATGATGCCGGGCACGGAAGCATCGACGCCGATCTGCGGGATGATCAGGGAGAAATTCGCCTCGAGCGAGCGCACGCCAACGGCGGCGAAGGTGTAGCTGGCGGCGGTGCTGACATCGCTGCCGTTTTCGCTCCAACTGACAAAGGCAAAGCCGGGATCCGGCAGTGCGGTTAGGGTGACAACACTGCCCGCGCCGTAGTCGCCGCCGCCGGTGATGGTGCCGCCGCCCGCCGCAGCGACATTGGCAGCGATGGTGAAGGCCGGGATGAAATTCGCGACGAGTGTGTGCGCGGAGGTGACGGTGAAGCCATAATTGATGGCACTGCTCACCACTTTGCCGCCCTCACTCCAATTCGCGAAGATGTAGCCCGGCACCGGCGTGGCCACCAGCACCGCGATGGCACCGAGGCCGTACGGACCGCCTCCTTCGGCGGTGCCGCCCGTCAGCGGCGAGGGACTCGCGTCGACGGCCACAGCCGGGGCGAAGTGCGCCACCAGCACGCGATTGACATCGGCGGCGAAGGAGGCATTCGGATCGGTGCTGACGATCAAGCCAGCCTCGGTCCAGTTGACAAAGCCGAAGCCGGCGTTGGGCGTGGCGGCGAGCATGACCGGATCGCCGACGTTATAAGCGCCGTCGCCACTGGTAGTTCCACCGGCCCCCGGTGCGGAGTTGGTGTTAATGGTGACACGGGTGTTCGACACGAAGTTCGCCACGATCATGCGGTTGCCGGTGGCTTTGAACGAGTAGGTGCTGCTACTGCTCACCACCACACCGTTTTCCGTCCAGTTGGCAAAGCTGAAGCCGGCTGCGGGCTGGGCCAGCGCCTGCGCCGTTTCGCCGGTCTTATAGTGGGAACTGTCCATTTCGGTGCTGCCGCCGACTGCGGGCGACGAAATGGCGGTGATGACGAAAGCCTCGTTGAATTTTGCCACGAGGTTCTGGCTGCTGCCGACGGTGAAGGTGAAACTCGGGGAGTTGCTCACCGTCGAACTGCCAATCTGCCACTTCACAAAGACATAGCCCGGATTGGCAGTCGCCACCACGGTGGCGCTGTCGCCGGAGGCAAAAATCCCGCCGCCACTGGTGGTCCCACCCGCCGCCGGATTCGCGCTGGTCGCGATGGTTTGTTGTGCCCCGGCGAGGACAAAGTTGGCCACCAGTGCTTTATTGGATTCAACATTGAACACATATCCCGGCGAGGTGCTGACCTGGTTGCCGTTGACGGTCCATCGCATGAAGACATAGCCCGGGTTGGCCGTCGCGGTCACCGTCGCCGGTGCGCCGCCCGAATACGAACCTCCGCCCGTCGCGGTGCCGCCCGCCACCGGGTTGGCACTGGTGTTGACGGCATAAATCGGGACCAGGGTGAAATTTGCAACGAGGCTGCGATCGGCCGTCGCGGTGAAGGCATAACTGGCGCTGGTGCTCACCGGCACGCCTCCCTCGCTCCAATTGGCGAACGCGTAGCCGAGGTTGGGCGTGGCGACGACGGTGACGACGCTGCCGTCATCCACCGTGCCGTCGCCGCTGGTGATCCCGTCGGCCAGCGGCGAGGCGCTGGTGATGATGTTGCGCTGCGGGACATTGATCGCGAAATTGGCGACCAGCGAGTGATTCACATCGATCACGAACGAGTGACTCGTGCTGCTGCTCACAACCTTGCCGTTGTCAGTCCAATTGACGAAATGGAAGCCGGCATTCGCCGTCGCGGTCACCGCCACATTGGCACCCGGAGCAAACGCGCCATCACCGGTGCTGGTGCCGGCACCGACGGGCATTACCGCCGTGTCCAGTAAACTCGTGGGAGGCAACACCTCGCCCGCGGCAGCGATGAGGAGGGTGTAATTCTTGGCCACAGCGGGATTGGCGCCATCGCTGGCGGTGATTGTGAAACTAAACTGGCCGCTGGCGCCGGGCGTGCCATCAAGCACGCCGGTGACCTCGTCGAACGCCATGCCCGGCGGCAGCGCGCCGTCCAGCACCGCGATGAATGGCAGCGCACCGGCGATCACGACCGAGCGCGGCACGCAGGCGACGTCCACTTCGCCTTCACTCACATGGTCAATCAAGGCGACGGGTGCCGCCACATGGGCTGCGGCCATTTGAGCGCCGGCAAAATCCCCGACGACTCGAACCGTGGAGAGATCGACCGTTACCGTGACCCAATCGCCCGTGACGGGGTTAAGGTGATCGGCATAGGTCACGCTGCCAACCCCGTGGATGCCATCAGCCCCCACCGCATCACCCATGGCTTGACCGGTCTCATTGTCGTACGGGCCGACGTATTTGTAGAACTCATAGCGGCGCGTCACCGCTTCATCGCCGTTGGGCAAGGCCTCCGCCGCGGCGGGCACCGCGTTGTTGACGCCACCGTCGGGCTGGCCGTAATCCTTTTGCAAAACCTGCCACTCGGTCTCGACCTCGTCAGCTTCGCCATGTTTCCAATTCTTGCCGTTGGGAGCTGCGGGGTCTTCCGAGACGAGGTCGCGCAACTTCACCTCCTGGTTGTTGTGGCCCGTGGTGCGGATCTCCTTGACCCACAGCGCATCGCCGAACTCCTTGGGTGGCGGCGCGGGCGGCGGCGGCGGGACGATCACCGCCTGCACTTGGGGCGGCACCGCGGCCGCCGGCGGGTAATAGGTGAAGGTCGGCGTTGAAACCTGCACCGCTCCGCCACTCACGAGGGTGCCCGAGCCATTGTCGATGAGCCAATTGTAGGTCACTGCGCCGACGGCCACGTTGTAGCCGACCCCGAAATGTTCGCCGCCGAAGTTCACGCTCGGATCGGTGAACTGGTGGCCTTGGGTGGGTGGAATCGGTCCCGCCGGGATCGCGGTGTACGCCGCCCATGTGCCATCGGGGTTTTTCTTGCTCTCCCAGCGAATGATGCACTTCGGGTGGCCGGGCAGCGAGTCGTCCTGCGTGATGTGCGACGTGCCGTAGTGGTTGTAATCGTAAGTGTAGCTGATGTCGGTGCTGCGGCAGTCCTCGATGTCGATTTCAAAGCCATGGCCCTCGTGGCCGGTGTCGTTGACGGTATCGAAATTGTTGATGCTTCCGTATGCAATGCTGGCACGGGCGGAGCCGGCGAGCAGGACCGGAAAGACCAAAGCGGCGAAGGTTTTGAGCGGGATGCGTTTCATGAGGGTAATCGGGCGGGATGAGTTTTGAGCCGGTAGGTGACGGAGCTGGGAACTTGCACCAAAACCCGCGGCTAACCCGCAGCGCTCATGCCCCCACAGCAATAGCCCGTGCGCGTCTCCAAATGGATTCCGATGTCGAAACTGAGCGGGTATGCTAGCCGAGGCGGCGGAAATCGCAAACTAACCGCTAGCGAATCGAGCTGACAACCGTCGGCAGGCTCAGGGAGCCGCTGCTTCGCGAGTCGTGAACGAGGCGACTGCCCTGCATCTTGGTGCCAGCGAGTTCCTCACCTTCGATGCCAAGCAGAGACAACTCGCCGGCGCAGAAGGCCTGCGCGTGCCGCTGCAGCGGACCTGAAAAACATTTCGCAGCACCGCTTGCGGAATGCGGGGGACTTCCTACATTGCGGCGCAGCCCATGAGCCAACCCGAAGTCCCCTCCCCCGCCCCAGCCTCCAAACGCGTTCTTGGAGTGATTTTCCTCACCGTTTTCCTCGACTTGGTCGGGTTTGGAATCGTCATCCCGATCCTGCCGATATACGCCCACGACAACGCCGCCAAGGGCTGGCAGATCGGTGCCATCATGGGAGTGTACTCGCTCATGCAGTTCGTGTTCTCGCCGCTGTGGGGGCGGTGGAGCGATCGCATCGGCCGCCGCAAGCCGATGTTGATTGGCACGCTTGGGGCCACCCTTGCCTACGGGGTTTTCGCGCTGGGATCGGGTCTGCCGGGGCAGTTGGCGCTGGCGGTGTTTTTCCTATCGCGGATGCTGGCCGGGTTTTTCGGGGCCAATCTGGCGGTGGCGCAGGCAGCCATTGCCGACATCACCCCGCCGGAGCTGCGCTCGCGGCGGATGGGGCTCATCGGCATGGCGTTTGGTCTCGGCTTCGTGCTCGGGCCGTGGCTCGGCGGGGTGAGCTTGAAACATTTCGGCGTGGCCGGACCGGGATGGGTGGCCACCGGATTTTGTGCGCTCAATTTCCTATCAGCCCTGTTCCTGCTGCCGGAGACCCTGCGCAAATCCTCCGAACACGCCGCCGACCTGCCGCGTCTCACCCAGTGGACCCGCACCCTCGGCCACCCGCAAATCGGCCTCGCGGTCATCGTGTTTTTCCTCAGCACCTTCGCCTTCGCCTGTTTTGAGACCACCCTCGGCTTGTTGGTCAGCCACAACTTCCACCTTGATTACAAAGGCCGCGACGCGGCGACCATCGGCAACCTGTTCATGTTCACAGGCTTCATCGGCGTGCTCGCCCAAGGCGGCATGTACCGCCCCCTGCTCAAGCACATGGGCGAGGCCGGTCTCATCGCGTTGTGCCTGCTGCTCTACGGGGTCAGCCTGGCGGCCATCCCCTGGGTCACCACGTGGCCTCCCCTGTTCGGCTGGCTCGCCCTGCTGGGCTTCGCTTCCAGCCTGTCCCGGCCGCCCATCTTCGGCTTGATCTCGCGCTTGACGCCGGGCCGCGACCAAGGAGCCACCCTCGGCGTCGCCCAAGCCGTCGGCAGCCTCGCCCGCATTGCCGGGCCTTTGTTTGCGGGGATTTTCTTCATGATGCATCCCGCCTGGCCGTACGTCGCCTGTGCCGCCATGGCTCTCTTCACCTGTGCGGTGGTCGTGCTCAAGCTATTGCCCTCGCTGCGCGCCCATGCTGCGGCAGAAGGCGCGGGCTCATGAGCTGAGTTTGCGGCGGGACACCGGTGCTTACTGGGCCTTGTCCAGCACGGCTTGGAGCTCCCAGGTGCGCTTGTCTCGCGGGGTGGCGGGGCCGTTGTATCCGAGCAGCCGGAAGGGTTTATCGCCGAGCTTGCGCTCGACCAGCGCCGCCTCGACGGCGGCCTTGGCCTTGTCCACATTGGCTTTGCTATCCGGACCCTGCCAGGTATAGCTGAGAACCTTGGCTGCAGGCACATCGCGCACCTCCACCCGTTTGCCGTCCGCGCCCGGCACCCCGACCTTGTCGTCGCGATAAAGGAAGCCCATCGACGACATTTCAATCTGCTCGCCGGACTTTTTCATGGTCAGCTCGACCGGGGCGGTCATCGGAATCTGGTGGCGCTTGATATGGGCAAACAACGTCCAAAAGCCGAAACTCTGCCACCGGTTGCGGGTGAACGCCGCGCGGTAGGCCGGATAAGATTTGAGACTGACCTGATCATAGGGTCCCGGTTGGGGCCAACCCGCGGGCAAGGGGGCTTCGTTCACATAGGCAGGTGCTGCGGGCGGCTCCACCGCTTGCATGGCGCAACCAAACAACAGTGAGAGGCAAGGCAATACGGTGAATTTCATACTCCTGACTGAAGCACGGAAACGCCAAACTGCAAGAGGCTTTCGGACAGCCTGACGGTGGGTGAACGAGGATCTAACAGGTAAAGCCCCCCCCCCCCCCCCCCCCCCCCCCCCCCCCCCCGTCCGCCCTCCCCC
>CAIVSK010000316.1 GCA_903908495.1 Akkermansiaceae bacterium | reverse complement strand
GCTGGCGGCCAAGTCGTTGCGCTCGTCACCCGAGGGAATGAGCAACACGACTGTTGCGGAGCAAGGTGAATTTGTCTGGAAACCGCTTCTCCCCGACGCGGCGGACCGCGTCCTGTCGTTGAAGGACTCGGTCGATCTCACCGCGGCCACCGCGGCGGATGGCACGCTGAAATGGAACGTGCCAGCCGGACGTTGGAAGATCGTGCGGGTCGGGGCCGTGCCTGCCGGTCTCGCGGCGGGGAACGGCTACGTGACCGACTACATGAATCCCAAGGCGATGGATACCCACTTCGATCATCTTCTCAAGGTGCTGATCGATGACAACCGCCCGTTGGTGGGCCGCTCCTTTATTTCCTTCCACGAAGATAATCCGGAAATCGACGGCACTTACTCCTGGACGCCCGACATGCTCCGGCAATTCCAGAATCGGCGTGGGTACGATCCGCGGCCTTTTCTCGCTGCCCTCGAGGGAGACATCGTGGAAAGCGCCGAGATCACCGACCGCTTTCTCCAGGATTTCCGTCGGACGGTGGCCGATTTGATTGCGGCCAATCACTACGGCGAGTGGGCGCGGCTCTGCCACGCCCAAGGCATGCAGGTGCAAGGCGAGGCCGGCGGCCAATACCTGCCACAGCAGCCTTCCGTGGACGGCTTGATGAACCTCGGCGAAGTCGATACGCCGGTGGCCGAGTTCTGGGTCAGCTCGCACTGGAAGGAAAATCAATTCCAACCGGCCGATTCCAACCAGGGCACGCCGCCCGGCTGGGATGAGGGCGCCCAGAACGTCAACGCCAAACAAGCCACCTCGGCCGGCCACGTTTTCGGCAAATACGTCATCAGCTCCGAGGCGTTCACCGACCTGGGGCCCGCCTCCCATTGGGGGTTGGCGCCGAGTGACCTCCTCCTCTATGCCAACATCGCCTACTGCGAAGGCATCAACCGCTTCACCCTGCACACCTCCACGGTGCAGAAGGCAAGTGACGGCAAACCTGGCTACGAGTACGGAGCGGGCACACACTTCACGCCCAACCAGACGTGGTGGGAGTTTTCCGGACCGTTCTTTTCTTTCCTGGGCCGTTGTCAGGCGCTGCTCCAGCGCGGCCATTTCGTGGCGGATGTCCTTTACTACAACGGCGACGATCTTCCCAACTTCATTCCCCCCAAGCATGTCGATCCGTCGCTCGGCGCGGGTTACGACTACGATGGCTGCAACACGGAGGTTCTGCTGTCGCGGCTCTCGGTGGTCAATGGCCGCCTCGTGCTGCCCGACGGGATGAGCTACCGCGTCCTCGTGCTGCCGGAAACTAGGATGATACCTCTCGCGGCCGCGCAAAAGATCGCCGCCTTGGTCCGGCAGGGCGCCGTGGTGGTCGGACCTAAGCCGCTTCACACCCTTGGCCTGAAGGACTACCCGAAATGTGAATCAGCTCTGCAACAACTGACCGATCAGGTCTGGGGGCCCTGCGATGGCCAGACCCTTACCGAGCACGCTTTCGGCCAGGGTCATGTCTATTGGGGCAAACCGTTGCGTGACGTTCTGCAATCACTCAATGTGCCGCCCGATTTTGCGGTCGCGTCGAATGATCCGAAAACGCTGCTGGATTTCATCCACCGCCGGGATGGTGGTACCGAGATTTATTTCACCGCCAACCGGCGCCGCACGGAGGCGGATGTCACGTGCTCGTATCGCGTCTCCGGCTTGCAGCCGGAAATCTGGGATCCATTTACCGGCAGCATGCGCAAAGCGGCGAACTTCAGTGTCAAGGATGGCATCACGTCCGTGCCGCTGCATTTGGATCCGACAGGCAGTTGCTTTGTCGTGTTCCGGGAGAAAACCGGAGACATGCCCGCCCGTGGAGATGCCTCCAATTTCCCCGTGCTTTCCCCTGTGCAAACGCTGGCGGGACCATGGCAGGTCCATTTCGACCCTGCGATGGGCGGGCCGGATTCGGCCGTGTTTCCGACCTTGACTGACTGGACTAATTCGCCCGAAGAAGGCATCAGACACTATTCTGGCAAGGCAACGTATGCCTCGGACTTCCCGGCGCCCACGGTCGCCGCCGACTCGAGCGTGTATCTCGATCTCGGTGTGGTGAAAAATGTGGCGCGGGTGCGCGTCAACGGCAAGGACGCCGGCATCGCGTGGCATGTGCCCTTCCGCGTGGGAATCGGGCCGCTCCTGCACCCGGGCACCAACCACCTCGAAATCGACGTCATCAATCTTTGGCCCAACCGGCTGATTGGCGATGCTGCTCTACCCGAACCCCAACGTCACACTCGCTCGAATGTGGGATTTGGGCCCGGAACCCCGCTCCAGTCATCGGGTTTGCTGGGACCCGTCAGAGTCCTCGCGGCGGCGCGCGGCGACGCGGGGATGCTCGGTGGACAGGGCAGTATGAAGCCTTGATTTTGAACTGCTGCCTTCTCCAGGTTGATTGCCGATTGTCTTCGCATTTCACTCGGACTGAGGCACCGCCTCGCTAGAGTCCTTGAAAAGCCAAAGATGGAGTCGTTAGGTCAAATTCATCGTCTTGCGTCGTGTAGTCTTGCGTCTTGGGTCTGAGGCGAAGCCTCGCCCGCTGGCGCATCTTGCCACCCAATGCTTGTCAGAAAGACTCCTTGAGCAATCTCCCGCTTTGTCACCGGCAGGTAGAAAAACCAGCCGGAATCGTTGGCACGCCCAGACATCGTTGGGATTGTAGCCCTAATGGCACTCAGCTCAAGCAATGATTGGAGTGGCGGAAATGGCGAAGCAATTGGCGCAAATGGTGAGCAATTTCCAATCGCGCAAAGGCCTGGATTGGTCCATGGTGGAGTCTTGTTTCCACGCGTTAAACACCCACTAAAATGAAAAAAAAGTCCAATTCCATCCTGACGTTTCCCCGGACCTTCGTGGTCTGTTTCGGTCCCTTGTATGCTTGCGCATGCGCCTCCGCCTCGCCCATCACCTACAACGAGAGCAGTCCCACCAACCCCTGGGTGCTGCCTGCGGGAACCAATCTGTTGGCCACCGCCACCCCAACCCCGGCAACCTCGACCACCGTCTACGGCGCCTCGTCCAGTTGGGGAACCTTGACCGATGGCAGCGTCGGCCCCACTCCGAACGGCACCACTCCGTACACCACCCAAATGAACACGGTGGTGATGCCAAACAATGGTGCGGTGGTCACCTTCGCGCTGGATACCTCGGGAGCTCACTCCGCGGGTTACGACATCACCGCTTTCGATTCCTACGGCCTGTGGAATAACGACGGGCGCGATGACCAGTCCTACACCATTGCCTATTCGACGGTCGCGGCGCCCGCCGCCTTCACCACTCTCGCCAGCGTCTACAACCATACCGCCGGCGGCTCCGGTGCCGCGTCCACCCACAGCCGGGTGAGCGACACGTCGGGTGTTCTGGCCCTGCACGTCGCCGCCATCAAGATCACTTTCGGCGCGCAGGAAAACGGCGCTGCCGGTTACAGCGAGTTCGTTCTAACGGACACGCCGCCGTCCATCACCACGCTCAATGAATCTAACACCACCAACGTGTGGACTCTGCCTGCGGGAATCAATCTCATGCAGAATGCTGCGGTGGGTTCCGTGAACCCTCCCACCCAAGGCCAAACCTACAATTCCACAAGCTGGTCGACGCTGACCGACGGCGTCCTTGGCACGCCATACCCTGGCGCCGGTCAAAGCGTCGCACCCAACAACTTCACCACCGTCACCTTCCCGCTGGATGTTTCAGTGAACACCAAGGGCTACAACCTCTCAGAGCTGCATTTCTACGGTGCCTGGGGTGACTCGGGACGGGACGACATGAATTTTTCCGTCGGATATTCCACTTGGGATAGCCCCACAGTTTTCCAGCCCCTCGCTATGGTTGGAAATTTCACGACTGCTGGTGCAACGGCCCACCACACCCGCCTGACTCCCGTTTCAGGTAATCTGGCCAGCGGCGTCGCCGCGCTCCAATTCTACTTCAGTAACCAGGAAAACGGCTGGGCCAGCTACCGCGAATTCATTGCCTTGGGCCAGTCGGCAGCGCTGAACCCGCCGATCACCTGGACCGGCAACAGTGGCTCGGCTGGCAATGCCAACTGGGTTATCACGGCGGACAGCAACTGGACTCCGGGCAACTTCGATCCGAACTCGGCGCTCAATTTCACCACAAGCGGCATCAACCGCAATATCACGGTTCCTACGGCTCTCAGCGCGTCGTCCATGACGTTTGCTAACAGCGCGGCCACGCCCTACGCGTTCAATGGCAGCAAGCTCACCGTCGCCAACAGCATCGCCTCCGCCACGGGCAACGGTGCGGCGACGTTCAACGGACCCGTCAAGGCCGCCACCGGAGTGGTTGTCTCGGACCAGGGCAGCCTGACGTTCAACGGCGTCCTTGAAGCCCCCGGCCTGCTGCTTAGCGGTGCGGGCAGCATCAGCCTCAACGCCGACAATACTTCCTTGTTCACCGGCACGGCCTCGGTCAACAACGGCACGCTCAATATCGGCAACGATGCGGCGTTGACTGCCGCCTCGCTGGCCATGGGCGCCGGCACGGCCAATTTCACCACCGCGGCACCGTCGGTCAAAGCCCTATCAGGAACCGGAGGAACCGTAAACCTCAGCAACACGGTGTTGACTGTCGGCGTGGATTCCACCAGCTCGCAAGTCACAGGCTTCGCGGGAGACATTATGCAGATTTCGGGCAGCGGCGGGCTCAGCAAAGATGGCGGCAGCGTCTTGACCCTGAGCGGATCAAACTCGTATACTGGCCCCACCCATGTCTTCGCAGGGACACTGCAGGTCGCCAAGGAGCTGTCGCTTTACGGCGGCAGCACCGGCTCCTGGACCAGCTCCAATCTCGTGGTGGATGACGGCGCGACACTTGGTTTCAATGTCGGCGGCACGGGGGAATTTACCGACAGTGATTTGAGCGCGGTGAGTCTTGGCGGGTTCAACGGCTGGCTGGGCATCACCACCACCGCGGATTTCACCCTTTCCCACGGGATCAGCGGGCCCGTCAAGATCGTCAAATCGGGAACCGCGACGCTGACGCTCACCGGGACCAACAGCTACACCGGGACGACCCTGCTGGTGGCGGGGACCGTGCGCGCGTCCAACCCCGGCGGCATTTCGCTTCCGGGTGACGTCTCGCTGGGCGACGGGATTGCGGCCGACGATACCAATTCCACGTTTTTGTGCATGGGGGCGGACAACCAGTTCGGCGCGAACTCCGTGCTGCACATGATCAACGTGACTAACAGTGGCTCCAATTCCAAGTTCCAGTTGCGTGGCACCCATCAAACGATCGCCGGCCTGGATGCCCCGTCGAACGCCTTTGTCTCGGTCATTCAGAATGACGACGACACGGTGCCGGACTATGTCGCCAATCCCACGCTCGGCACCGCCTCGCTGACAATCAACACCCCGGAATCCATGAGCTACAGCTTCTACGGAATCATCCGCGAGCAGGTGGGCCCCGCGGTTTCCATCATCAAGAACGGCTTGGGCACCCAGCAATTGATGAACCGCAACGGTTTTGCCAACGGTCTCAGCTATACCGGCGCCACCACGATCAATGCGGGCACTCTCGCGCTCAGATTCAACGGCGGCGGCTCAACCTTCGGGTCCGACGTGACTATCAACAGTGCGGGAACCCTGGCCTTCTTATCCAATATCGGCAATCCCACCTTTTCCCGCCTCATCTCGGGTACCGGCAAGGTGCTGATCCAAGGTGCCAATTTCACGGTTCTGACCAATGGTGCCAACTCCTGGTCCGGCGGCACCACCGTTGACGGTGGCCGTGTCACCCTGTACGGTTCGACAAGCTCGGTAGCAGGCACGGGAGCGGGCACCGGCACCGGCCAGACGTGCAACGCCGGCGCGATGGAGCCATCCAATGTCATCAACCTGATCAACGGTGCCGTCATGGCCATCGACCAATACGCGGCGCTCGGTCAATCCTCCATGCTGCCCCAATATGCTCCATCCATCCAGATCAACGAAGGCACGTCCCTCTCCGGGGGAACCAGTACCGTGGCGTTCGTGTCCAACATCACGCTCAATGGCGGGAAAATTCAGATCTCCACCGGCAACACAACCGGCGGTTTCAACACCAATCTCGCCCTCGTTGGGACCGTCGTTGTCGGCGGATCGAGCATCGTTCCAGCCGAAATCTATACCTATACTGCCGGAGCGACTGCCAACGCGTCCCTCGGCTCGTTGGGCTTGCCGGGAACCATCTTCCAGGTGGCCGATATCACGTCTTCCAGCGCGGCGGACCTGGTTGTTAGCTCGATCCTGCAGGACATCAAGGGCAATGGCGACGCCTCCCCGCTCATCAAGACCGGCCCCGGCACGATGTTGCTGAGCGGTGCCAACACCTACACCGGCGACACCACGGTCTCGGAGGGCACGCTTGCGGTGAGCGGAAATTCCATCGCCGACACCAACAAGTTGGTGATCGCCGGCGGCAAAGTGGACGTTGCTGCCGCGGCCAACGAAGTCGTGAACACCCTGTATTTCGGGACCACCCAACAAGTCGCCGGCACCTACGGCAGCACCCGTTCCACCGCCACTCACCAGGACGACAGCCGCTTCTCCGGTACTGGCATCGTCACGGTGACGGTCGGCCCGGTCACCGATCCCTATACTCTCTGGTCCGCAGTGATCCCGAACCCGGCCGACCGTGGTCCCACGGCCGATCCTGACGGCGACGGCTTCACCAACCTCCAGGAATACTTGTTCGGCACCTCTCCCATCGCCAACACCGGATCGCTCATCACCTTCCAGAACACTCCGGGTGGCTTGATCGTGCGCTGGTTCCAGCGTGCCGGCGGCAGCTACACCCTCCAGGAAAGCACCACCCTGGCGGATCCATGGACCACCAGCGCTGTGGTTCCCAGCGTCGCCTCCGATCAGACCGGCCTCTATTCCGCGGATTACACCCGCCTGGAAGCCACGATCCCGCTCGACAGCCCCCGCAAGTTCGTGCGGGTGCAAGCCAGCGAATGAGCCGCATCGGCGCTTCCATTAATAATTTTCCGCGCAAAGCGGTGCAGCAAGGGCTCCCGGGGCTTTTGATTTTTCCCCGGGGGCTTCTTGCGCATCAGCATCTTTCGCGATTCTGGCTTCCCCCGCATTGCCTCACACGGTCCACCATGATCGCGACCACCATCGACTTGCCCGGACCCTATGCCGCCGCATCGGAGTTGTTCGCCGCCTTGCAAGAAATCGCCGACACGCCAAAGCGGGAAGAGTCCGGGTCAAGTGACCGGCAGTCCGGTCAGGACCCTGAGCCCGACATCGAGGCTGCCATAGACCACGGCACCACCGCCCGGCTCGATGCATTGATCGACAAAGCCCGCGCCGCAATCGCCCTGGCATCCATCCCGTCCATCCCGTCCATCCCGTCCATCCCGTCCATCCCGTCCATCCCGTCCATCCCGTCCATCCCGTCCATCCCGTCCATCCCGCGCTTCACCGTCTTCTGTCAGGAGGCCGGGGGCAGTGGTACCATTCATATCGACACCCATGAGGCCGCCGATCTGGAATCCGCCATCCTCACCGGCAAGCAGCGATGCATCGACGACTGGTCCAGCGGGTACAAGGGCGGCGAAAGCCCGTGGAACATGGCTTCCGTCCACTGCCTCGGCGTTGCCGCGGGTGATGTGGACATCCTCCACTGGAGCGACCAACCGCAGTGAAGCATCCCATTCCATCCAACAGCCCCGCCCCTCTCAAGATCGGCGACCGTGTCCGGATCGTGCCCGAGTGGCAGGATCCGGGCGCCGATCCATACGAGCGCCTAGTCATCGAGGCACCCGCCGATTCCACCAGGGTCAGCATCCGGACATTCGTCCCCGGGTTGCTGATTCACCCCATCGAATGGATCGAGGCCGACAAGCTCATCCATCTCCACCAATAACCAATAACCAACAACATCTAACCTATAACTCAACATGCTCCTCATCCCTGTCTCCGCCATTCAAACCGCCCGCAAGCTCCTCACCCGGATCCACTTCGAGCGGCTCAAGCTGCCGGTTCTCACCCATGTGCTCGCCACCATCGATGCCGCCGGGCTCACCCTGGCCGTCACCGACCTCGACCACTGGCTGGAAACCCGGCCGCCAGCCATCATCGACCGCACCCTGCCCGACATCACGCGCTTCCTTATCCCCGCCGCAGCCCTCGCAGCCGCAGCGAGGGGCGACAAAGGCAGCAGTGTGCAATTCGAGTGCCCGCCCGATCCAAACAAGCCCGTGCTCAAGCTCACAGTCACCTGTGGCAAGATGCCGGTCGAATCCGTCTACCAACCCGAACCCGCGGCCGACTTCCCGGTGCGCCCAAAGGTCAATGGTCCAATTACACCCGTGCCTAAGCAAACGTTCGCCGCCCTCCAGACGGTGGCGGGCAGTGCCTCCAGCGATGCCACCCGCTACGTCCTCAACGGCGTGTTGTTCTCACCGGACGACGGCGGAATCCTGATCGCCACCGACGGTCGGCGGTTGGCTGGTGCCCCTGCGCGCTTTGCCGGGCTGGAGTTCATCCTGCCCAGCGCCGCCGTGCATGTGCTTGGCTTCCCGGACTTCACCGCCCGTGATGCAGCCATCCAACAGCCGGACGACGGAAAAGGCACCCACATCCAGTTCCGCTCCGGCCCGCACACGCTCATCGCCAGGACCATCGAGGGCAGCTATCCGAATTACCGGCAGGTGATCCCCCGGGAGTTTGTGGCAGACGCCACCATCCCTGAAACCCACCGGCCCGCGCTGATCTCGTGGCTGCGGTCACTGGATGGCAAGGGGGGCAATGGTCATGGAAAGGTCACCGTGCGGCTCACCTGGGACAAGCCAGGCCACCTCACGCTGACGCTCCGGGACACCGATACGACCGCCGCGCGCATTGACGTCCCTGTCGCCATATCGGGGGAAGGCCCGCCACCGGTGATTGCGTTCGGCCCGGCGTATCTGGCCGACGCCCTCGCCATCGGCTCCACCCTGCGCCTCATCGACGGCATCAGCCCCGGCATGGCGGTGGATCCATCCTCCGGCAACTTCTGCGTGCTCATGCCGTGCCGCTTTACAAAGGCAGTCGCGGAGGATGCGGTGGAAGTCGGGGTTGGAGCTGGGCAGGCTGCGCATGTTACGGCATCAGCTCCGGCCATCGCTGCCTGAGCTGCAAATTCCCTCCCGTCATTCCCATGGTGGACTGGCGGGAGGGTGAGGAGAGAACCCCGGGTGGTTTTTTTAGCTCACACAGGCCCCCTGCAGCGCCGTCACCAAGGCCAGCTTGCACGCCAAAATCGAGCAGGATGAGCTTGCGGAGGCGCACCGGCAGCCAAGCCCCGTACCGCTGGCTGGCCGCCTCAAGGCCAGGCCTTGGGCCCTCGTCTTCCTTTGCCGGCTGCCGCATCTGCACATCACGTCCGCAACGCTAGCAACTTGCCTCGTGACAAGCCCGTGCGATTGTGCTAGGCAACTCCCAGCCTTCCTTTACCCAACCTGGTTTTCGAGATTCGCCCCCCCGATCCGACCAAGGGCGGCAGCGTCCCGGGCGGCAGCGTTGCGGCTGGGGGCGGACGGGCTAATGGAAGGGCAATCGCGGATGCCACCTCTTGCCGCGCGCCGCCAGCGCCGTCCCAGTCATCAAGTGGGCTGCGCACCCCGCACCCGTTCACTCCGATTGCCACATGCGTGTAGATCTCGGTGGTTCTCACGTCCTCATGTCCCAGCAGCTCCTGGATGGTCCGCAGATCGATGCCACTTTCAAGCAAATGCGTGGCAAAGGAATGACGCAGGGCATGCGTCGTGACCCGCTTGGCGATCCCCGCTGCGGCAGCCGCCCGCCGCACCGCGTCTCCATACCCATCGGGATGCAAGTGGTGCCGCCGTGTCACGCCTGACTCAGGATCCTTTGACAAGTGGTCAGCCGGAAATATCCAGAACCACTCCCACCTTTCCCCGGAGCGCGACATCTTCCGCGCCAGGGCTCCGGGCAGGGCCACCCCCGGTGTGCGATTGGTCCGGTCCTGGTCGAACAGCACCCGTGCTCCGGCCAGTGCCTCCTTCAACATCGGCTTTACCCGTTTGGGCAGCACCGTGGTCCGGTCCCTATCCCCCTTGCCGCAGCGCACCGTGATCTGCTCCCTGGCCGGATCGACGTCCTTCACCCGCAAACCCACCACCTCGGACAAGCGCAGGCCGCCACCGTATTGAAGTTCGGCTGCAAGCCGGTATTGGCCTTCAAGCCGGTCCAGCAGGCCCAGCAGCTCCGCCTTAGTCAACACCACCGGCATCCGTTTCTTGGTCGGGCGCAACGTCACGTCCAGCAGCACATTTTCCATCCCGCACACATCGCGGTAGAAGAACACCAGCGCATTGAGCGCCTGCTTCTGGGTGGCAAACGCCACCTTGCTCTCCGCCACCAGGCGCCCCAGCCACTCCGAGCCGCGCCCGGTGTCCATCGCCGCCCGCGCATCTCCCACCCACTCTCCGAACCGTCGCGCCCAGCCCGCATAGCCCTCACGCGTCCGCAGCGCCAAGCCCCGCCTTGCTCCGGCCCGCATCACCGCCTGGGCCATCCGCTCGCCCACGCTCCGCACTTCCAGCCCCTCTCTCTGGCAGCACTGCAACCACCGCAGGTACCAGCGCATCGCCTCTGCCCAGCGCGCCAACTGCCAATCCTTGCGCGGCTTGACCACCACCTGCGCATTCCAAAACGCCAACCCCGCCGCCCGGCCCGGCTCCAACCTCTGCCTCACCCGCCAGGCCTCGAACCACGACACCAGAAATCCGTACTGCTGCTTCTCATGATCATTGAGGTCACGCGACGCGTCCAGATCTGCACGCCAATCCGCCGCTTTCGTGTTCATGTTGGCAATGTTCGCCCGAACTAATCAACGCGCAAGGAAAAACCTCTCACTTTCGCTTGCCTAAGCCTTCAACCACCGGTGACATTCACCCCTCGTCAAGGGTGCTAACTCGGCAGCTCAGGCCCCGTCAACCTCCCCGCCTATCCCTAGTCTGACCAAACAATAAACCATCGGTTACAGCCCCCCAAGCCATTGGTTTTCAGCACATTATCAAACCATCCAACTTTCCTCCTCGACAAAGCCCAAAAAACCGGCCACCCTCCCGGCCGTACTAATTACACTGTT
>CAIVSK010000315.1 GCA_903908495.1 Akkermansiaceae bacterium | reverse complement strand
TTTGCATGAGCTTGGTCAAAATATGCGGAGTCGTGTTTTCCCAAATCCCCTAGTCTCTCCGGGCTCGATAAGGGATTCTCTCCCATTAGAATGAACCATCTTCCACCCCAGTGTCCTCGCCCCTGACTTTTCCCGCCATGCATGCTCAACGCAGAAAACCCAGCCGGTCCTGGCTCATTTTTGTGAGTCTGGCGGCCTGGGGACTCTTCCTGGCCTCCTGTGTCACCGTCGAGCGCACCGTCGTCGCGCCGCCGCAGATCGCCGGCGCCACGTACGTCGGCTCGAAACAGTGCGCCCAGTGTCACACCGACATCGCCGATCACTTCAGCACCGCCTCGCACGCGAAGCTCGTCGCATCGGGCGCCGGTGCTCAGGACACGGGGTGCGAGAACTGCCATGGCCCGGGCAGCCTGCACGTAAAGGCGGGCGGCGGAGCGGGTACCATCATCAATCCGCAGAAATCCCCTGAAACCTGCTTCCAGTGTCACCTCGACAAGCGGGGCCAGTTCAGCCTGCCGCACAGCCATCCGGTGCTGGCCGGCAAGGTGAGCTGCAGCGACTGTCATGATCCGCACAAGGACAGCGCCATCCAGGGCGGCGGCGCCGCCCTGGCGGCATCGACCGAAACCTGCCTCAAGTGCCATACCCAGCAGGCGGGCCCGTTCACGTACGCGCACGGGGCGATTAGGGAAGAAGGCTGCGTCGCATGCCACAACCCGCACGGCACGGTCAACGCCAAGATGCTCGTGGCGCGCGACGCCAACCTGTGCCTCCGGTGCCACCTCTCAACACTCAATGCCGGGTTCAATATCGGCGGCTACAAGAGCGGCGGCGCCCATGCCAACGCCATCGGCACCCGACTGTCGGAAGGCAACTGCTGGTCGGCGGGCTGCCACGAGGGCGTCCACGGTTCCAATGTGAACGCCTCATTGCGCCCCTAACTCATCTAGCAATCCACCACCATGGATACGAATCTCTCCTTCCTGCGGCGCGGCGCCGGCCTGATCTGTGCCGGCGCCGCCCTCGCCCTCCCCGGGATCAGGACTGCAGCCGCCGACACCCCGGCGCAGGCCGACGCCTTTCCGACCTTTGACAACTACATCAAGGTTTCGGGCCAGGCGCCCTTCATCTCCGGCGACAGCGCCGCCTTTGCCACCCGCACAGGTTCGCCCGCGGCGGGTTCCGGCGGCATCGAGGATTTGTCCTACGCCAAGGACATCTCCAAGGACAGCACGGTGACCATCAACGGCCACGCGCTCGGCGGATCGGACGACTACCTCGCGAACCTTAAGCTGACCACGAGCAATGTCGGGTCCGTCGATGCGGGCTACAAGAGCTTCCGCACCTTCTACGACGGAGTCGGCGGCTTTTTCCCGCTGAGCGACTCATTCCAGACACTCAGCTACGAGCAACTGCACGTGGACCGCGGCTCGTTTTGGATCAATACGACGCTGGCCAAGCCGGATCTCCCGGTCTTCAACCTGAGCTTCCACGCCGACACCCGGACCGGCGAAAAGGACTCCACCGAGTGGGGTCCGATTATCAACCCGAACGCGGTGATCGTGAACGGTGCGCTGGTCGGCACGGCGGCGCCCAACAACACGCCCTTCATCGCTCCCAACGTCCTGACGCTGGACGAGCACCATCAGGCCCTTGATGCCAGCATGGTGGCAACGATCGGCAAGGTCACGGAAACCCTCAAGGCGGGCTTTGACTGGGTGAACAACAACGACTCGCGCGGCTACGTAAAATACCCGAATTCAAGCGTGCTCGTTGATCCGACGGTCACCGTCCTCGACGACCAGGAGTTGATCCGGTCAACCAGCTTCCGGCTCCTTAACCAGACCGGCATAAAATTCAATGACCGCATCGCCCTGGATGTCGGGCTCACCTATTTACACCAATCAAGCACCAACGGCGGTGAATGGATAACGCCCGCCTACAGCTCCACCTTGAAACAGGTCTATACCGCTGTCACCGCCGGCAATATCTACGGCGGCTCCAAGGTCGACGACTTCGTCGGCAACGTGTTCCTGAAACTCACTCCCAACAAGAATTGGCTGGTTGACCTGGGCTTTCGCGACGAGTTCAACGTCATTTCAAGCAGCGGCGGCTTTTTGACGACCAGTCTGGCAACCGGAGCCACCAGCCTGGCCAGCAGTAATTTCACCGTTGCCAACGACGCAACCTACTCGCATGTGACCGACCACGTCGCGACACCCGAGGTTTCGATTCGGTACCTGGGTTTCGGCAAGATCTCGCTCTACGGGACATTCGACGACCGCATAAACCACGGGAACCAGCACTGGATCAATCCTTACGCTGCCTCCACGACCGCCGGCATCACCGGAGTCACCACCACCGCACCCGCTCCGATCGGCTCGGTTTTTTTCCAAGAGGCGAACCAGGACAATGCAGACGCAAAAATCGGCGCCAACTGGAATGCGAGCAGCCAGCTGACGGTCCGCGCCGAGGTTTACCGGAAGGATCATCAAAATAGGTTCGTCGGAGCCAACGATATCATCGGTACCGCCAGCTATGGGGCCCTCTATGTGACCGGTTACACGTTCACCGGCTTGAAGTTCAGCGTCATCTTCAAGCCGTTGCCGACCTTGTCGTTCAACACCCGCTACCAGCCGCAAAACGGCATGATGTCAGTCACCGGCAACTCGGTCACCGGTGGCTTGGGCAACGAGATCACGTCCGGCAAGGCGAGCGGGCAGACGATCAGCGAAACGATCGACTGGACGCCCTACAGCCAGCTCTACCTTCATGGCGACATCAGCGCGGTTTATAATTACGTCCAGACGGCGTATCCGGTTGTGACCGTGGTCACCACGTCCCCCTCCATTCCCTCCCCCATCGTAAACGCAAACAACAACTGCGTTACCGGCAACGCGCTCATGGGCTTCGTCCTTAACAAGGAGACCGACGCCCAGCTCCAGGTAACCTACACCCGCGCGAACAACTACAATCCCCAGATCGCCAGCGGCGGTCAGCCCTACGGGGCTGGCTTCGAGGAAGAAAGCGTCACTGCGGGTCTGAAGCACAAATTCACGGACCGCTTATTTGCCGAAGCCAAACTGGGGTACCTGCGCAGGACAGACGCGACAACCGGCGGGTTCACCAACTACCACGGCCCGCTCGCCTACGTCGCCCTGACCTACTCCCCCTGAGGGGCCGGTTTGGGGCGCCGGGAAACTTGGCTTGAGCATCACAAATGACACCGACCTGCTTGCCTGCCTTACACACCAACTTAAGCTGTTCTGACCGGTTCGTTCTTCTGCCCCCACAAAGACAGAATGCCGTCCGCTAAATTCCCAGCAACCATCTCAATTCCACCTATCATGAAAAAGCCCCTCGCTCTCGCCCTCCTCGCCTCCTCGCTCATCGCCGCCACTTCCGTCGGTTATGCCGCGGCTGCCGCTGAAAACTGGGACAATACTTGCGCCAAGTGCCACGGTGCCGATGGCACCGGCAGCACCAAGATCGGCAAGAAACTCAAGCTGAAGGATTACACGGACGCCAAGGTGCAGGCCGACCTCAAAGACGAGGACATGGTCAAGGCCATCAAGGAAGGCGTCTCCGAAGGCGGCAAGGAGAAGATGAAGGCTTTCAAGGACGATCTCACCGATGCCGAGATCACCGATCTCGTCGCCTACATCCGGAAGATGAAGAAGTGATTCCCGCGCCGCCCCCGTTCCGCGGGACGGCACAGCCCTGCGACCAACAC
>CAIVSK010000314.1 GCA_903908495.1 Akkermansiaceae bacterium | reverse complement strand
TCGCCGTTGTCGTCCATCACGAAGATCCGGCCCTGGGCGACGAGGAACGGGCCGAGGCCGAAGCGGTGGCTCATGCCGCTGGCCCACACCAGTTTCCCTTGCAGATCGAGGCAGACGAGTTCGCCGTTGGGGCGCACGCCGTAGAGGTGGCCGTCGCTGAGGATCGGCGATTGCTGGGTGGCGCCAAACGTGTCGGCGTCGAGCCGGAATGCCGGTTTGGCCTGGAATTTGCCGGCCTGCCCGGTGACCTCGAGCATCATGCTGCCTGCCTCGTAACCGCCGGAGAGGAAGATCCGGTTATTGGGCACGGGTACCGGGGTGGCCACGGTGGCGATGGAGATTTTCCAATCGGGGGTTTCCCACAGCAGCGAGCCGTCGTCGGCGGCGATGCCCGCGACGCCGCGATGGCCGCAGTAGACATAGGTTTTGCGGCCGGCGATTTCCATAGGGGCGATGGAAACGTGGGTCATTTTCCAGTCGCGGGGGTTGGGGGTTTTCCACAGCACTTTGCCGCTGGCGAGGTCCACCGCAATCATCAGGCTGCTGCCGGAGGGTGCCAGAATCACCCGCCCGCCGTCGATCAGCGGACACTGGCCCGCATACCAGGCCGGCACCGCGCTGCCGTACTCCCTGACCAAATCAATGCCCCATTGGAATTTGCCGCTCACCGCGTCGAGGCAGCACACCTGGCATTTCGGCCCGAGGCTCACGACGTATTCCTTGGTGACGGCCGGAACGGTGCGCGACATGCCGTGGTTGCGCTTGATCGGGAGTGGATAGGAAAATTTCCAGATCTCCTTGCCGTCGGCCAGCGACAGGCAGCGGAGGGCGTCGGTCTGGGCGGCGCGGTCGTAGTCCATCAGATAGACGCGGCCGTTGAGCACGGCAGCCCCGGCGTAGCCTTCGCCGACGTCGATTGACCACAGTGGTTTGGGATCGCCGGCGGCCCAGGTCTCGGCCAACGGGGTGGAGTCGGGCGAGATGCCGTCGCGGTTCGGGCCGCGGAAGCCCGGCCACTCGCCGGGCAGATCGGCCGCAGTGCCATCGGACACGCTGAGGCTGGCTTTCTCCAAGGGCGAGGCGCCGCTGGTGTCGCCAGCGCCATTGCCGCCGAGGATCGGCAGCCGCAGCGGTGTCCAGCCGGTGGGCGCGCTCGTGGCGCAAACATACGCCAGCGCGGCCGCCGCCACGAACCCGAGCGCTGCGGGCAGGATTTTGGCCAGACCGCCCCCAGAAAGGAGAATAGAAACCACTGATTTCACGGAATGCACGGATTATGAATGAGTTATGAATTTTTTAGCATTCACCACTTGGGGGAGCTTGAGATTTGATAGATCAAGGTCATCTTTTCCGTGTCATCCTTTTCAATCCGTGAAATCCGTGGTGAAAAAAACGGTGCTGCAACCCTTTCCATTACCCTTTTTAGGCTGACGCGGCGGGGCTTCATGCGGCGCGATGGATTGAGGTTGCCGCGACGGCAGTTGCCGCCTGGCGGCGATCAGGGCATGGAATGGAGGGGGCCATCGGATAGAGGGGTGCTGCCTTGTGGGTAGGTCTTTCCCGGGCCCGTGTCAAGGGCGCTGGCGAGAGATGAGGGATGAGGGATGAGGGACTTGCCCAAGGCGCTTGGCTGAATTGAACTCGGCTTAAGTGACCGCAATGGTCCTCTCGGCCAATTGCCCCCGCAAGGCGATCCCTGCCGCTCCCGCCGGTTCCGACCAGGCGCAACAACTCTTGCTGGTTCCATCGCGCTGTCACCTATTGCTCTCTCTCGCACGCTTCCGGCAACACCGCGGCAGCGGCAGCGGCCTCTTCTGTTAGCAAATGATTCCGACGATCGTCGGAATCATTTGCTAACAATTATCGCCGGGGGTAGGCGGTGGAGCCCTCCGGTGAGGCTGACGAGCGAGGGGAAATCGTTGCAAACAAGCCGCTTAACCTCCAGATCCCGCCACGGCACCGACCATCGGTCTACCCGGGATGCAACAAATCGTTAGGGACGATCGTCGCTAACGATTTGCTAACGATTTTCCGGCGTGTCATGGTGGATAGGGAGTAACGGGGCCATGGT
>CAIVSK010000313.1 GCA_903908495.1 Akkermansiaceae bacterium | reverse complement strand
GGCCTGGGAGCCCCACTCGCGGGCAGCAGCGGCCTGACCATCCAAGGCACCGGCACCGTCCTGCTCAATCCGACGAGCCCGAACACCTACACCGGCGGGACCCGCGTGCTTGGCGGCACGGTCATCCTCAAGGCGGGCACCGGCGGCAACACCGCCACCGCCTTCGCCCTCAATCAGATCGGGCAATTGGACGCCGGGGCAACCGTCAAATACTACAACGAACTCCAGGCCGCTCCCCTCGCCAGCCTCACGGCCCCCAACGGGCAGCTCTATAACAAGACCGACATGATCATGACCGGCGGCACGTTCGACCTGAATGGCGACAACAACCAGAATCAAATGCCGGCACCGTCAGGCTATGGCATCATTACCAACAGCTCGCCCAACGACCGGGCGGTATTGAGGATTGGGGCGCTTGGCAATACCCCCCGCGAGTTCTCCGGCATCATCCAGGACGGCGGGCCGGTGGTGGACAGTCCGATCTCGGGCAAGGTCGGCTTCCGGACCGATGTCGATTTGTCAAATTTCGATAACAGCGCTGCGGAAATCGTCTTTTCCGGTCCTAACACCTATAGCGGATCGACCCGTCGCGGCAGCGGCCACCTCAAGCTGAAAGGTGCCGGCACCCTGGGCGTCGTCACCGCCAGAACCCCATCGATCGGACTGCGGATCAACGGCGACAACAACCTGCCTGCCGAAGTGGATTTCAACGGCACCAGCCAACGGGTATCGGGCATGGGTGGCAACGGCGGCAAAATCGTCAACGACATGGCCGGCACCATCTCGGTGCTGACCCTCGGCGTCGCCCCCGGTCAAATTGACACCGGGGTGCCCAGCTGGGTGGGATCGTTCCGGGACAATACCGGCACCGGCGGGATCCTGGCGGTCACCAAGATCGGCCCCAACAAGCAGATCCTCACCGGCAGCCTCCACAGCTACAGCGGCCCGACGCGCATCAATGAAGGAACCATCGAGTTCGGAACCTCCGCCGCCCCCAGTCCTAACAGCGACCTCTATGTGACCAGCCCCGGGTCCTTGTCGCTGCTCTACTCGGGATCGAAGCCGATCAAAAGGCTCTTCCTCAATGGCGTGCAAGTGGGCCTGGGAACCTACGACGCCGCGTCCTATCCGAATCTCATCTCGGGGCCGGGCAGCATCCAGGTCACGGACGCGACGCCGGTCACCATCACCATCTCGCAGTCCGGCAGCAACGTCACCGTTACCTGGACGGGTGGCGGCCTGTTGCAGGAATCCACGACCCTGTCCGCCTGGACCGACAAGCCGGGTGTCGTCAGCCCCTATGTCACGCCCGTTGCCGGAGCGCGGAAGTTTTTCCGGATCAAGGAGTGAGCGAAAGGGTGAGTTGCCGCCCTTGGCCTCAACTCTGGTATCGAGGGCGTTGCCGTGAGGCAGCGCCCTCGTCCACGATCCCAAACCGAACCCTCATGAAAACAACCAGCAGACATGCAGTCAGGCTCCTCGCGGTGATCGCGCTGGGCCTCGCTGGCTCCCAGGCGACCACCATCCCGTTGAACAACCCCTCCCTCGAATCCGGTGGACCCACTTGGAGAAACGCCAGGATCATGCCCAATGACTTCGACGGCTGGTCGGAGTCCGGTCCGACCGGCAAGGCTTCGGTCGCCCATACCGGCAGCTTCGGTCTTTGGAACTGTTCGGGCTACGGCTGGAACTCCCTTTTCCAGCAAAGCGGCTACACGGTCGCTGCCGTCGGTGAGACGATCACTGCTTCCGTGTGGGCGAAGACCGATGCCAATCTCGGCAGTAGGTGGGCCTCGTTCAACCTCACCTTGAAAGTTGGCAGCGACTGGGCTGCATTTGCCCAACCGGCCTATCAGGGCGGCCAGGATTGGACGCAGGTGACGACCAGCTACGTGACGACGGCTGCCGATATCGGCAAGGTGGTCGGCATTTCCTTCGGCACCGACGGCGGCCTGGGTGGCGGCAACCCCGGCTACGTTTTCATGGACGACCCCAGCCTCAGCACGGTCCCATCGGCAGGCACCGTCACCCTGGTCTGGGCGGCTACAGAGAGCTATGACTGGAATCTATCAACTCCCAACTGGACGCAGGATGCCACGCCCGCCATCTGGACCAACGGGGTCTCCACGGCTGCGGAGTTTGGTACCACCGGCGCGGGCAGAAGCGTGATGCTCACCGAGCCCATCGAGGCGAACAGCCTGGTCTTCAACGTATATGGTTATGACCTCTCCGGCGGCAGGCTCACCTTGAACGGGCCCGCACCGAGGGTCACCGCCAATCAACCCGTCACCATTTCCTCGGAGATCGCCGGCAGCGTGGGACTGGCCAAGCAGGGCAGCGCCAATCTCACCTTGGCCGGAGTCAACACCTATTCCGGTGGCACCATCATCTACGCCGGCGCAGTAACCGTCGGAGATGCCGCCACCTCCGGCAATCTGGGTGCGGGCGATGTGGTGAACAACGGCTCGCTCGTGTTCGACCGGGCCGATGCCGTGACGGTCGCGGGCATCATCTCGGGCACCGGCAGTCTGACCCAACAAGGGCTCGGCAGCGTCCTGCTGACTGCGGTCAACACCTACACCGGCCCCACCACGATCAACGGCGGCACGCTGACCATCACCGGATCGGGCGAGCTTTACGACGGCAACGTGGCGCATTGGGAAACTCGACACGTTGCCGTGAACCCGGGTGCCACGCTTGAAATCGACAGATGGACCGGTGTCGGCTGTCTTGGGATAGTCGATTATGCCGCCGGTAATCTCGTACTCAATGGCGGCACGCTACGCTACCTCGGTTCCGAGGTCACGACTCCCGCCTTTATCGACAGCTTCAGTGGCAAGGCTTTCACCCTCGGGTCCAATGGCGGCACCCTCGACAGCGCAGCGCCTGCCGGCAAAGTTTTTGCCATCACCCAGTATAGCACCGATCCCGGCGTTTACCCGCTCCCGGCTTTCAACAGCACTCTCACGCTCAGCGGTGCCGGTGACGGCTATCTCAGCAAAGCCCTCAGTGGCACCGGAGGCGTCACCAAAACCGGCACCGGCACTTGGACGCTCGCCGCCAACAACAGCTATCGTGGCGACACCACGGTCAACGCCGGAAGGCTGGTTCTCGCCACCGGCGGCAGTCTCAGTTTCTATCCGACCGCCAATCAGGTGAGCAACTGGATCTTTGGCACCGGCAGTCCCGTCGTCACCCTCAACGGCACGCTCTATCTCGATCTTGCCGGTGCCGATCTCACCGGCGGCAACACCTGGACGATTGTGGACGTCGCCACCGTCGCCGCAAGTTTCAGCGGCTCCGTCACCAGCTCGCTCGGCTCATTCAACAACACTGCCGGCGTATGGAAGTTGGTGAAAGACGGCTGGATCTGGACCTTCAGCCAAGCCACCGGCCAACTCGCTTTGGAAAGCGATCCGTTCGGCTCCTGGATCAACGCCACCTGGCCGCTGCTCGCCGACAAGACCCCCGCTGGCGACTCCGATGACGATGGCATCCCCAATCTCCTGGAATATGTCCTGCAAAACGGCGATCCCTCGCTTTCCTCGGCAGCCATCCTGCCAACCGCAAGTGCCGCCGGCAATGACCTCGTCTTCACCTTCCACCGCCGCCACGCCTCCACCGCCGATACCACCCAGGTCTTTCAATACGGCAGCGACCTGAGCGGATGGACCGAGGTGCCCCTAAGCTCTGGCGGCATGGTCTCCATCACTCCGGACACGCCGGCCGCCGGCATCGACGAAGTGATCGTCACCGTTCCGCAAAACGGCAACCCAAGCCTTTTCGGCCGCCTCAAGGTGAGCAAATGATTCCGGCCATATTTAGTCTTTTTCACCCACCACCCGTGACTCCCGGTTTCATTGCTTTCCCCTTGCTGTTGTGTGCCGCTGCCCTCGCGTTGCTTCCTGACCAATGCCCGGCAGCCGCCTACTACCTCGACGCCAGCTCCGGCCATGACGCCGCCAGCGGGCGAAGCCCGGCGCTGGCCTGGCAATCCCTCGGCAAGGTCAACGCCACGACCTTCCAACCCGGCGACCAGATCCTGCTGAAAGCCGGTTCCACCTGGACCGGTTGCCTGCATCCGCAGGGCTCCGGCACCGCCTCAGCGAAGATCACCCTCGATCGTTATGACAGTGGCACCAAGCCCGTCATTCACGGCGGCGGCGTCGCCGGCGGCGCGGTGTTTCTTGAAAACCAGCAATACTGGAGCATCAACAATCTGGATGTCACCAACAACGGATCGGCCGCGCCCAAGAAAATGGGCATCCTGATCCGCAACGGTTGCGTCGGCACGCTCTCCGGCATCGCGGTGAGAAACTGCGACATCCACGACGTCGCCGGCGTCATGACGAACTATATCGACGGCAAAAATGCCAATCCGCCGATGTTCGAGCAGGGCGCGTCCAGCAACCGCAGCGACATCCTCTTCAGGAACAACATCTTCATCAACATCGGCTCCGGCTCGTTCAATGCGCCGGGTGGCTGCACCTTCGATGGCAACCTCTACTCCGGCAACTATCATATCGCCGCGGATGCCCGGAAAATCCTCGCCAATCCGCTCCTGGTCGCCGCCGGCAGCGCTGGCATTGGTCCCGCCTCCGTGGACGGCTACAAGCTGCGTAGCGGCTCCCCTGCCCTCGCCGCAGGAACCAGCGTGCCCAACAACGGAGGCCTCGATTTTTGGGGCAATCCAGTGCCATCCTCATCGCCGCCCCACCTCGGGGCCTACAACGGCAGCGCGGTGTTAGTCACCACGATCACCTCGGGCCCCATCCCGCTGATCAACCCCTCCCTGGAAGCGGGGGGAAGCGGATGGGAGGGGCCTGATAATTCGGTTGGGTTCACCGGTTGGACCTGCGCGGGTCCGGCCGGTGGTGCGACCGTCGCCCATGCCGGCAGCCGGGGGCTTTGGAACTGTTGGGGCTACGGCTGGAACTCGCTCTTGCAGCAAAGCAACTACACGGTAGGGGGCGCCGGTGAAACCATCACCGCTTCCGTGTGGGCGAAAACCTCCGACATTCTGATAGGCGGGGCATGGTTCAACCTCACGTTGACACTTGACAATGTTGGTGTGGCGTTTGCCCAGCCGAATTACCCGGCCAACCAGGATTGGACGAAGTTGACGACTGCCTACGTGACGACGGCCGCCGACATCGGGAAGACCGTCGGTATTTCCTTTGGGACCGACGGCGGCACTACCAATGGCCAACCCAATTACGTTTACATGGACGACCCCGGCCTCAGCGTGGTCTTCCCCATCCTCACTCCGTGACTCCCCGTTCCATTTCCCTCCACTTGCTGTCGAATGCCGCCTTCTGCGCGATTCTCCCTAGCGAAGACCCGGCAAGCACCAATTTCCTCGACGCCATCTCCAACCAATAAAGATATGACAACTTCGATGATAAGAAATGCCAATGCCGTTGCCCTGCTATTGCTGGCCGGAGGTTGTCTGAGTTGTGATGCCGCGCAGGAGTCGCCGCCGGTGAGTGATCCGGCTCCGCTCCGGCAGGTGATCAACTTCAACCGCGATTTCCGTTTCTGTCTCGGGGTGACGAAGGATGGGGAGCGGCCAGCGCTGGATGATTCCAAATGGGAACCCGTCGGGTTGCCGCATTCGTTCAGCATTCCCTATTTCCGGGCCGCTGAGTTTTATGTGGGCGAAGGATGGTATCGAAAACATTTCACGGTGCCCGAGGGCTGGGCCGGGAAACGGCTCCGGTTGGAGTTCGAGGGCTCGTTCCAGCATACCTCCGTCTTTCTCAACGGCGCTCCGGTTGGCAAGCACGACGGCGGCTACACCGGCTTTGACCTCGATCTAACACCCATGGTCAAGACGGGCGACAACCTGCTGGCCGTGCGGGTGGACAACCGCTGGGACCCGGTGCTGCCGCCGCGTGCCGGCGAGCATGTGTTTTGCGGCGGCATCTACCGTGATGTGCGGCTGGTGGTGGCCGATCCGCTGCAGATTCCACGCAACGGGGTGTGGGTGACCACGCCGGAGGTTTCCAAGGATCGGGCGCTCGTCAAGGTGGCCGTCACCCTCAGCAACGAGGGCAAGTCGCCCCGGTCCTGCGCGGTGAGGGCGAGGGTGTTTGGCCCGGATGGAACCACCCTGGTGGCACAGGCACTCACTGCAACCCGCGCCATGGCCGCCGGACAAACGACGGTGATGGAATGCGCGGCGCTCGTGGTCGAAAAGCCCATGCTCTGGCATCCCGATCATCCGCAACTCTATTCCGTGAGAGTGGCGGTGGAGGAGGATGGCAGGGCGGTGGACGAGATAGTTGTTAGGACGGGCCTCCGCTGGTTCAAGTTCACGGCGGACAAGGGGTTTTTCCTCAATGGCGAGTCCCTGCGCTTGCGCGGTGCCAACGCCCACCAGGATCATGCCGGTTGGGGCGACGCGGTCACCAACGCCGGGCATTGGCGCGATGTGAAGCTGATCAAGGAGGCCGGAATGAATTTCATCCGCGGCTCACACTACCCGCACGATCCGGCATTTCTGGCAGCCTGCGACGAGTTGGGGGTTTTATTCTGGTCGGAATACTGTTTCTGGGGTGTGGGCGGCTTTGGCGGTGAGGGGTATTGGAACAGCAGCGCCTATCCGCCTGACAAGGAGCACTGGCAGCCGTTCGAGGAAAACGCCAAACGCGGACTCAAGGAGATGATCCTCGATGCACGCAACCATCCGTCGGTCATCATCTGGAGCATGTCTAACGAACCGTTCTTCACGGTTGAGATAGACCGTGCCCTCGCCCTGGCTGCGGCAATGGTCAAGCTCAGCCACGAACTGGACCCGACCCGACCCGCAGCCGTTGGCGGCGCACAGCGCGGCGGCTTTGACAAGCTCGGAGACGTCGCCAGCTACAACGGCGACGGTGCCAATTTTCCGAACCCGGGAATTCCCAGCATGGTCTCGGAGTATGGCAGCCATGTGGACAACCGTCCCGGCATCTATGATCCGAGTTGGGGGGAGGTCACGGAAAAGCCAGAATGGCGCTCAGGCGAAGCGCTGTGGTGCGCCTTCCACCACGGCAGCATTGCCGGTGAAATGGGACGCATGGGGATGATCGACTATTTCCGATTGCCGCTGCGCACTTGGTATTGGTATCGCAATGCCTACCGCGGGATCGCCCCGCCGGCATGGCCCGTGGCTGGCACGCCCGCCAAACTCAAGCTGGCGGCCGACCGCGCCACAATTTCGAATGACGGCACCGAGGATTGCCAACTGATTGTCTCGGTGTTGGCTGCGGATGGAAAGCAGCTCACCAACAGTCCGCCAGTGACGCTGGAGGTCGTCTCGGGTCCCGGCGAGTTTCCGACCGGTCCCTCGATCACCTTCAAGAACAACTCCGACATCGACATCCGGGAAGGCCAGGCTGCCATCGAGTTCCGTTCCTACTACGGCGGCACCACGGTAATCCGCGCCTCCTCGCCCGGTCTGATGGATGCCACGCTTGCCCTAACCACAACCGGCAGCCCGACCTGGAACACGGTGAAGAACCCAACCCGCCATGCGAGGCCCTACCCCGGTCCACTGACGGATCCGCGAGTCGCCCCGCCGAGCGTCTCGAATGCCCCGAACCTTGCGCTCAACCGGCCGACCTCATCCAGCAGCCAGGAGGAAAAAAACCCGGCCCGCTGCGGCAACGACGGGCGCATGGACACCCGCTGGTGCGCCACTGGCGCCGCCCTGCCAGCGTGGTGGCGCGTGGATCTGGAGAACTTCTACGCTGTTTCCAACGTCACTATCAGTTTCGAGAAGGCGATCAATTACCGGTTCCGGGTGGAGGTTTCGGAGGACGGCGAGCGCTGGCAAGTGGCGTCCGACCAGTCGGCCAGGACCTCCGCAGACCGGGTGTGCTCCATTCCCCTTGCGACGAAGCCACGAGCCAGATTCCTACGCATCGTCTATACCGGCCTGCCTGATGGGGTTTGGCCGAGCCACTGCGAAGTGGAAGTGGCGGGAGATACCTGAGAACCAACGTGTCGATCCCAAGGCCATCACCAAGTGCGGGCGCAGGATTGCGATTGCGGAAAAGCCCGCTGGCGGAAGTCAGGCTATCGGCTGGCATGGGGTCAATGCCATGTCAGCGGCATGTTGGGAAACAGGTCAGGGTGCCGTTGGTTTTCCGCCGGTGTCCGAGCTGAAAAGATCGCCCGCATTCCTCGCTTGCTTCACCCTCCCCGCCAATCCATCGTGAGATCATCTGCCGGTAATTCGGATATCTGGAGATCCGCAAATGAGGGAGACACGGGAATCGAGAAACGCGCAGGATCGCGAAAGAGCGCGAACAAGGCCGAAATCTAGGGGATTCGGGAGCGGGTGTGCTCAACAGACCGAATCGAGAAAAACGGGGCCAAAGAAGGCGATGGACAGGGATCTGAGAAAAAAAACGCCGCTGTCGCGGTGGGCATGCAACGGGCTTGCATGAACGCTGCACGACAGCGGCGGAGGATGGTCACCATCTGGTCTCGATCTGCTTCGGGTCGCGAGCGGCCTTGGCTTTTGGCGAGCGTTGGGACTTGTTGCGGGTGCGGGCCGAGCCGATGCCCTCAACGGCGGCGATCCGATTGACGAGCGTGTCGCGGATCTGGCGGAGCTGGTAAACGGTGCAGCGCTCGGCGAGGCCGGCCTGCCAGTCGTTGCCGAGCACGAGGTCGGGGCGACGGGTTTTCTGCCGGACGATGTAGACGACGTAGCCGACGCTGATCGGTCCCTTGCCCTTGGCCTCGATGGCGGCGCGACGATCAAGCAGGCTGCGGTAGGCGGCCGGCCCGGCTCCATCCTCCCACTCGACGCCTGGCTCCGTGGCCGCGAACAGCTGGACGTATTCAGCGAGGAGATCGGCGACAGGCGTGGTGGCCAGGTGGATGTGAGCATCGAGGATCTGACCAATGAGGTGCGCGAGCTGCCGGCGGGCTTCGTGGGTGTCGCCTTGCGCCGCATGGGAGGTTGGCTTGCCGGTTTCGGTGAGGTTCCGATACGCGCCGGCATCGTCGCCGGCGAGGATTTGGAAATGGGCCAGCAGCGGTTTGAAGTCGTCGTGGTGGCATGCTGTGAGGCCGGGCTTATTTACGGCCTCCATGCAGGCGCGGTGCCGCCAGGCGTTGAATGAATCCCCTGGATCCAGGTTGCCCAGGTTGAACTGGATATCGTAGGCCTTGCGTGCAGCCATGACCAGGGGAGTGATCTCGGCTGGCTTCATGTTGCCGCGTGCCTTGGTGGGCGCAGTACGGGGTGGTTTTGGCGGGCTTGATTTGGTTGTGGCTGGGGCGGATTTCATGGGGCGATTTTTTTGAGGTAGGATTCAGCGTTCGGGGCATCGGCGGCGCACTCGATTTTCTTGCGTGGGCAGAGGTTTCTGGAGTTCAGAAACTTGGCGATTTCCCGCAGCGTC
>CAIVSK010000312.1 GCA_903908495.1 Akkermansiaceae bacterium | reverse complement strand
CGTGCCTGACAAAAGCGCTGGCTCCCGCGACCGCCACCATCCTGCCAGACCCCGCCACCCGGCCCATCTATCAGAGATTACTCGCCACCTATCTGCTGCTCGAGACCGGGGCAAAGTCCTGACTTCTACCTCGGCAGCGCAACAATGCGGCGCGCCCCGATTTCCGTTTCCGTTATTTCTCCGCGGCGGTCTTTTTGCTCGGAAGTCCCGCCCGCTTTTTCGCTCTGCCACCGTTGCCGCCTCTGGTGGTGGCTGCGTCCGTCGGCTGGCGGCCACCCTCAAACAACGCGCGCCGGTACACTTCCGCCGCGCTCATCCCTGTGGCTGTGGCCGGAGTATCCCAAGCATTTTCGCCGCGATCCGCGTGCCCGACCACCCCGCACAACCCGAGCCGCGCCGCCGTGCCGCCGCCCATCGCTTCGCCGTATCCGCTCCAACGGTAATCCTTCGGGTCGTCGACGATGCCCGCACGCACGGGGATTGAGTCGATGTTGACCGCCACGGCCCGCAGCGCCTCGCCGTCCTCCACCACCACGCTGCTGAAGCGTTCGATCCACAGCATCCCGCGCCGGCCATGGTGATGGTTGTACCAGCGCGAAAACCGCTCTTTCAACTCCTTCACAAACACCGGCAAATTGCAAAATCGCTGCAGGTAGCAGGCGATGAGTGCCTCAGCCTGGTCCGTCATTCCGCGCTTGCGCAGGTCCGCCAGTTCCACCCGCAGCGCCGCAATGTAGGCTTGAGGATACAGCAAGCGCATGTGACCCAGCAAGCGTTCCTCGCCGTCAGCGCCCGCAAAACGCGCCACAAACCCGTCGTGCGACGGCACCCGGGCGAGAATGAAAAATTGACCCTCCATCACCGCATAGGTGTGGATTTCCAACCCGCTGAAGCGGGCCATGGTCCACATCAACCGGCGCAAAGCTTCTTTTTCCACGGCGCCGAATAACCGCTTCCCGCCTGCCGTGCGACTCATGATGTGATAGCTCGCCCCCGCCTCCGGTCCCACCACAATCCGCTGGCGCACCTCCCTCCAATTCCGCGCAAACACCTGGTCAAGACTGGCACCCGGCGGCAATTCAACCCGCTCCAGCGGCGAGAGCACCCGCGGTTGTGCCACCGAATCCACCCCGGTCATTGCCGGATCCACCTCTACCGTTGCTGGATCCGCCCCGGTCGTTGCTGGATCCGCCGCCACCCCGCGCCTCCGCCCTGCCCCTCCATTTCTCTGCCCCGTCCCGCCATGTGCCACCGCATCCACTCCTCTGCCTCCATCACGTTGCTTTTTCACAGGCCCATTCAAGCACATTCTGCCGCTGTCGGCAATCACAAAATGGCTGACTCGAATATAATGTCTGGCATTATGAAAAGTGTGCGGAGAGCTCCAAATATAATGTTTGGCATTATGAGAAGTGTGCGGAGAGCTCCATGATTTGGGTTGGGATGGGGGTGGTGCGGGGCCCACTCGGGCCGCCGCACCACCCCGGTTTCCCTCTCCTGTCTGGAGAATTGATGCGCGGCTCAGCCGTCGAGCTTGAGGGCGGCTTTTTGCGCGGCGGTGGTGGCTTCGGCTTTGACGTCGCCCTGGGTGAGGCGCATGCCGACGGGTTTGGAGACGCCGAATTCCTCCATGGTGACCCCGTACATGACGTCGGCGCGGGCCATGGTGCGCTTCGAGTGGGTGACGATGATGAATTGGCTGCGGTCGATGAAGCGATCGAGCACCTTGACGAAGCGGTTGATGTTGCTTTCGTCGAGCGGGGCATCCAGTTCGTCGAGGACGCAAAACGGGCTGGGCTTGATCATGTAGATGGAGAACAGGAGGGCGACGGCAGTCATCGAGCGCTCGCCGCCGGAGAGCAGGGTGATGGATTGGAGTTTTTTACCGGGCGGCTTGGCGATGACGTCGATGCCGCTTTCAAGCGGATCGCTTTCGTCCAGCAGGAGCAGGTCGGCCTGGCCTTTTTCGCCGAAGAGTTCCTTGAACATGTCCTGGAAGTTGAGGCGCACCTGGGCGAATGTTTCGGAGAACAGGCGCTGGGTTTCGGTGTTGATGCGCTCGATGACTTCGAGCAATTCGGCCTTGGAATTGACGAGGTCGTCGTGCTGGTTGCGCAGGAAGGTGTGGCGCTCCTCAAGCTCGTCGAATTCCTCGATGGCATCCAGGTTGACCGGGCCCATGGCATCGAGGCGGCGCTTGATGTCGGTGACGATGGATTCGACAAACGCCCAGTCCGGCGCGCCGGTCATTTCGCCGGGCAGCTCCTCGAGGTCATCACTGGCGGTGGCATCGACGACGAGGGTGGGCATTTCATCGTCGTGGGACTCGTCGGATTCCTCGCCGCTGACGAGGGATTGGCGGCCGTTGCGGGCTTGCAGGGCCTTTTGCGAGGTGATGCTGGCGAGCAGTGCGTGGGCGTCGGGGCGGAAACTGGCGAGATCGACCTGGTGGCGCTCCTGGATCGTGTTGGAGATATTTTCGAGGTGGAGGTCGAGCTTGGTGGCGGCGATTTCCTCGCGGCCCTTTTGATCGGACACGCGGGCGTGGTCGCGGCGTTGGGTGGCGAGGGCGATTTCCGCGGCTTCGATGGTTTCCATCAAGGCGGTGCGGCCGCCTGAGCGCGATTCGATTTCCTCCTGGAGGTCCTCGGCTTCGGCGCGGTGGGTTTCGCATTCCTCGGCGAGGCGGGCGTTTTCGGCGATGGCCGCTTCGATGCGTTGGTCGAACGACGCGATCTCGGTCTCGCGGCGGATGGAAATTTCGCGCAGTTCGGCAAGGCGCGCCTCCATCGGTTTTTGCTGTTCTTCGGCGGCTTGTTTGGCCCGCCG
>CAIVSK010000311.1 GCA_903908495.1 Akkermansiaceae bacterium | reverse complement strand
GACCGGGGTGGTATTTCGGCGCTGGATCTCGAGGTGGATGGGGTGGTGCGTCTTGATGGCTAAAGCAATTGGCAGATAATCAAGCGAAAGTCGATCATAAAGTTCATTTATTTTTTCTAAATGATGGCTACAAATGAAATCTAAAAAAAGAGATTCGCCTACGGGAATAAGGGTTCCGTGTCATTTAAGCCAAGAATGCCCGATGAGCGAAAACGTCTTCATCAACATCAAGAACCGGTCCCACTCGATTACCGCCGAAGTGGAGATTCCGGAAGGGAGTGCCAACGGCGTGATCCTCGCCCAGGGGGGCCGGTTTGGCGGTTGGAGCCTTTACTTGAAAGACGGCAAGCCGACGTACTGCTACAACTTCCTTGGGCTCCAGGAATACAAGGTCGCCACTCCGCTGCCGCTAGCGGCGGGCAAGGCCACCATCCGGATGAACTTCGACTATGACGGTGGCGGGATCGCCAAGGGCGGAACGGCCACGGTCCTGGTCAATGGCGAGAAGGTCGCCAGCGGCCGGATCGAACGCACCCAACCGATGACATTCTCGGCTGACGAAACGGCGGGCGTGGGTGTGGATGACGCCACGCCGGTCACAACGGACTACAAGGAGCGCGACAACGCCTTTACGGGCAAGATCGTCAAAGTGGTCATCGCCGTGAAACCCATGGGAGCCGCCGTCAAGGCGGAGGCAGACGCGGGCGAGCGCGACGCCAAGGTGAAAAAAGCGTTGTCCGACTAGCGACCCATCACAACTTGAATCATGAGTGAAACCCTCAACCTGCTCTTCAAGATAGGCACCGGCAAGAGCCATGTGAAAACAACCAAGGGCGTGGTCCAGGACACCGGCAAGACCATCGAAGACACCGGCAAATATGGTGCCGACAAACTTTGAGGCTCAGATCAAAACGTCTTTTCATCACTTGTTTCCCGAGCATCTTTTTTGGCGATTTCAATGGGGTGTCGTATTGTGATCGGAGGCATCAGGTGATCCTCCCGATTCACTAATTCTCCGTCATGTAAACTCCGAACTCGAAAATCGTCGGTGCAAAGCTGGCGTCTAAAATGTTCAGGCGGACGTAGCGACCCATCACATTGGGAAAGTGCTGGTTGAAGTCTTGCCCTGCGTCCGTGCCGGCCAGTGCGGTTTGCCACGGATCAGTTTCGTTCATCCGGTATTGGATTGCAAATTTCCGGATGCGCGGCGTGAGTTCGTTGATCGTCACGCGGTCGAAGTGGCGGCCCTGGCCCAAATCCACTTCCAGCCAGCAGGCGCGCGTGACGTCGGAAGTCGCCCAGCGCGTGTTGGAATCGCCGTCCACCGCCTTGTCGCCGCTGAATTCAGGGCCGTGAACATTGGAAACCTTGACCGGATGGCCGCTCGCAAGCGACTCGACCGGCGGCAATTGTCCTGGCGGCGTCACCGGCGCGAGATAGGCACCGAAGGAAGCAATCGCCGGGCACGCGCGCGCCGCTTCAATCACCAACCGCAGTCCGCCGACCGTCGTGCGCGGAATGGAAAACAAATTGCGCTGGCCGATGATCGTGCCGCGCGCCACCGTCCGCCATTGGCCGGCCTGTTCGACTTCGATGTGATACTGACTCACGCGCTCGCCGAACGTCAGCGCTTCGCCGACGCTGATGACATTGATTTCGCGCGGCGATTTCAAGGTCACTTCCAGCGAGGTGGACGTGATGTCGTCCGGCGTGGCCCAGCAGGTGTCGGCGTTGCCGTCGAGAACGAGTTGCGGGGCGAATTGTTTCGCCGGTTCGCGCGTCGCTCCTGCCGTGGCGGTGGCGTCGGCGGTGATGGATCTTTCATTCAGCCCGCGCACGGCCGCGCCGAATTCCTTCAACCGTGCCACGTCGGCGTCGGCAAGCAAACCGCGCTGATCCGGCGGCACGTTGAGCAGCAGCACGCTGTTGCGGCCCGCCGATTTGAAATAGAGGTCCACCAATTGATCCAGCGATTTCACTTTTGCATCCTCGGCCTGGTGATGGAACCAGCCGGGCCGGATGGAAACATCGCACTCGGCAGGATACCACTTGGTGGAAGTTTTGTCGGGCTGCACGCTGCTTTCACCCATGCGCGCGAGGCCGGATTCGTTGCCGACCCAGCGGATGTCCGGGCCGGAAACGGCGATGAGCGCCTGCGGCGCAAGCTTGCGGATCGTGTCGTAAAAACGCGCCCAGGCGTAAATTTGCTTTTTGCCGTTGGGCCCCTCGCCGCAGGCGCCGTCGAACCACATTTCATCCACCGGACCGTAGTTCGTCAGGAGTTCGGTGAGTTGGTTGACGAAATAATCGTTGTAAGCATCGCTGCCGTAGGCCGGGTTGTTGCGATCCCACGGCGAAAGATAGAGGCCGGTCTTCATGCCCTCGGCGCGGCAGGCGTCCACGAACTCGCGCACGACATCGCCCTTGCCATTTTTCCATGGGCTGTTCTTGACGCAATGCTCCGTGTATTTGCTGGGCCAGAGGCAAAAGCCGTCGTGGTGCTTGACGGTGAGGATCATCAGCTTGAAACCTCCGGCCTTGGCGGCGCGCACCCACTGGCGCGCATCGAGCGCGGACGGATTGAAAAGCTTCTCGTCCTCCTTGCCTTCACCCCATTCGCGGTCGGTGAAGGTGTTCATGCCGAAATGCAGGAACATCGTCAGTTCCATCCGCTGCCACGCCAGTTGCTGCGGCGTCGGCGTGGGCGGCAGCGGAGTGGGTGCGCCGGCGAGAGCCATCGGCGTGGTGCATAACAGCAGGCCGAGCGCGAACAGCGAACGGCTTCGGGAAGAAGAATGTTTGTGGGGATTCATAGGAATTGATTGTAATATTGCGGCTTCCCAATGTTCACCCGGCATGCGCTGCAATTGGAACGGATAGGCGTCCATGCGAGTTAAATCCGTGCCAACCCGATTGCAAAGCAAAATCCAGGAATGGGGTGACTCGGCCACCCATCGGGCAGGTCCGGAAATTAGTTCTGGCGGAATGTCACGCGGTAGAACATGCGGGTACCCGGTGGGCTTCTCTTCTAAGCGGTAGGAAAATGAAAAAAAATTCTTTATTTCTCTTGACGTGGGGCCATGGCCATATTAGATGAGTATTTGACCCATAGGAAATGACTGTTCCGGAATTCTCCGATTCGGGTGCCAGACTGGGTTCTCATTGATGGAAAATGCCACAAGCGCAAGTTCCTAACAATCAAAAACCACCAACCATCCTTATGAAATCCCGCTTTCTAGCGACACTGCTATTGCTGGTGGTGCCCGCATCGCTCCGTGCCGAGAGTCCGCTGGCTCAGCCGTTGCTTGAGATCACCTCCGGTCTGCCGGGCAATCAGGTGCGTTTGAGTTGGCCGGCAACGGTCGGGCAGAGCTACCGGATCGAACGCTCCACCACCCTCACCAGCGGAGCTGCTGGCAGCTGGACGCAACTCGCGCTGGTCAAAGCCAGCGGCGCGGAGTGTGTGTGGCTGGATCCCGAGCCCACCTCACAAAAAGCCTTCTATCGCCTAACGTTACCACAATCCGACGTGTTTTCGATTGCCCAGCCGCTGCTTTCTCCCACTGGCGGCGAACTGCTCGTCCGCGGCCAGGCGATCCCGGCGGGCAGTTTCCTGGTGCTCGAAATTGACGGCACGCCGCCAACCCGGTTGAGCGTACCGTTAAAGGATCTCGGTGGTGGCGTGTGGCAGGCGAGTGTCGCACACCCCTTTGTACCGGGCGGCAGTGTGATTTCCGCGCTCATCGTGGATGCGAACGGCAGCACGCTGGTCACCCTCAATCTGCCGCTCACGGTCACCCCGACGGGCCGGGCCTTGGATTCGCCCCCATCCTTACCACCAGCCTCGCCGGAACCGCAGTTCCAATGCAATCCTGTTCCAGGGATACCCATTATCGTGAAGAAAAATCCGGGAAACTGCAATAATACCAGGGTTGCGGCACTAGGCCCGGACGAGGACTGTGATGACGGGGACCCCTTTTCCCCCCTCGGCATGGCCATCAACGAAAAGGGACTGCCGGGCGATAAAAAACCGAGACCGTGGGGACCCACCAACCCGAAACCGCAAAGGACCGCTTCCGGACCTGAGGAGTGCGACGACGGCACCTACGATCCCGGTGACGGCAGCTTTCTGAGCGTCGTCTTATCCCGATTTCTCACCAAAAAGGGTTATGATTATTACAAGGCAAAGTCGGATATGAATTCCGCCGGGTTGCAAAACAACCCGTATTTCGCGTCTGGCGGAATGAGCGGCGACATGCCGTCCGCCGGCGTCCGTGACGGAATCCGCCGGCCGGTCAAACACCCGGACCTCATGAAACGGGAAATGGGCCCTGTCGCAATCACTCCGGCACCCTCGGGTTTGCCCGGCGAGGTTTCCTTCCAAACCTGCGATCTATCGCTCGCTTGTCCGGCCGGGCCGCCGCTCGCCTGGGTGCGCACCTACCGGTCGATGAAACCACTCAACTCGGGTCACGGCCCGGGCTGGGATTTCTCCTATAATATCTGGATCGAAGCCCTGCCGTCATCCGCGGGTGCCGCTGCCGCGCGGGTGCTCATCCATGATGGCGGCGGCCGCGCTGACACATTCTTCCGCCAGGCCGACGGGACGTATTGTTGTGATGGCATGTTCCGCGAAGGCCGCTTCAGCGGGGAAACCTTCACCCTCACCTTCGCCGACAAGGGCACCTGGACGTTCAACCCGCTCGACAGTTCGCCGTCCGCCGGAAAAATCGCGGCCATCACTGATCGCAATGGGGTAGCCCTTACCTGTACCTACAATCCCGCCACCGGCCTGCTCGCTTCTGTGAGCGATTCGTTTTCTCCGCCGCGCAGTCTCAACGTGGCGTGGAACGCAGCAGGCTTCATCACCAGTGTCGCGGACTCCAGCGGACGCAGCGTCCACTTCACCCCCTACGGCGCGGCCGCCACGGCTGGCAGCGAAGGCGATCTCAAATCCGCCTCCAGTCCGCAGGTTAACGGGACTCTCTCCGTCGTCGCTGCCACGGTTTACACCTATTCCACAGGGAGTTCAGACCCCAACCTCAACCACAATCTGCTCAGCATCACCGATGGCGCCGGAAGATTGTTAGAGGCGTTCGCCTACTCGGCGCAAATCGATCCGCTCCACCTTGACTACGACACCTGCGTCTCCCACAACCGTTACAAGACCGGACACCTCACCCTGAACCGGCGCGAACTCCTGCCGCCGGGCAGCTCGCCCGAGGGTGGATACACGATCTTTGAAGTCGATGAGATCGGCCGCCTCACCGAAACCGTTTGCGACCGTCTGCACCGCGTGGTTAGCCTCCGCGCATACACCGGTTTCTGCGTGCCTGGAATTTCTGTGACGTCCACCGACAACCGTCCCACCGGACCCTTGCGTGCCGGCGATCCGGCCTATTTTGAAACCACCTGTGACTACAATGCGGACAGCCTGTGTGCGTGCATCACCCATCCGGACGGCAGCCAGGAACTCGTCACCTATAATCGCGACTTCCAGCCTGGCTGCCCGGCGCGCGAGCGTGCCAATCCCCGCGTGATGACCCTGCGCTCCGCCGGTGGCGAGGAACGTGTGGTCACCTGCACCTACCAACCGGGTTTCGGCAACCCGGAATCCGCCCGCCCGGGCAATCCAATCGGCGGCCTCTGTGTCAAAGGCGGCAGGAATCCCGGTGGTTTGGGGCTGGCCCGCCCGGGCAATCCGATCAGCGGCCTCAGTGTCAAAGGCGGTCCGCATGGGGCAGACGGCCTGGCCCAAGTCAGAAAGGGCGGCATGGTCAACGGGAACATTTCTATCAGTACCGCCAACCGTCAGGCCACAGCAACGGTTTTCAAGAAAGAGGAAGGCGGACGCCACACGCCGTTCCAGAACACATCCAGCATTGCTGGAATCACCGCAGGTGCCGTCGCGGGAATCGTCGTCGCCGCGTGTGCCGTAGGCGAAGATGAGGATTGCGATGGCGCAGCCGATGATGACGAGCGCAAGATCGGCCCGAAGCAAAAAGCTTGGCTGTGCTCGAACTTCCGCCTCTCCATGGTTAGTGCCCTCGGCCAGGTTTCCTCCTGGAGCTATGATGAGCACGGCAACTGCACCAGCTCCCTCAGCC
Organism: Akkermansiaceae bacterium; assembly: GCA_903908495.1. Lineage (GTDB taxonomy): Bacteria > Verrucomicrobiota > Verrucomicrobiia > Verrucomicrobiales > Akkermansiaceae > Luteolibacter. The sequence goes on along the minus strand of CAIVSK010000311.1, from coordinate 1,254 downwards.
CGCTGCCTGGCAAGGGCGTGCTCTATCAATACAACGCCCGCGGCCAGTGCACCGGCAGCACCGTGCTCAACGGGCCGGCCTCCTCGTTTCATGACGAATGCACCTATGATGCCGCCACCGCTCTGCCCGGCAGCGTGGTCTGCGACAGCGTCGGCCTCCATCTGACCACCAGCGTCGCGCACGATGCGTTAGGACGTGTCACCGGTGTGACCGATCCCCGCGGCAACGACTGGCTCTATGCCTACAATCCGCTCGACCAATGTGTACAGGCCCAATCCCCGGCCATGCCGCAACGCATCTCGATGAACTTCACCATCGACGCCGGCGGCCGCGTCGCCCGCTGCGACCTCGATCACCTCGCACCAGATGGAACCGCGGATGCCACTAATCCCACCTGCTCGACTTTCTTTGTCTATGACGATCGCGCCAGCCTGGTCCAGGTGGCGGAAGAAGAACGCCCGGTCAATCCCGCGCCGGGAGCCCTCAGCCCGGATCCGCAGGCACTTGGAAGTTATGCCATCTGCAACCTCACCTACGATGATGCCGGCCAGATCGTGCGCGTCAACACCCCCGCCGCCTGCCGCGCCCAAGCCAAGGATCTCGTCCGCGATTTCACCTATGACGAACGCGGCCTGCTGCACCGCTGCATCGACGGCGGCACCGGCAATCCCGACGCCGTCACCACCGAATGCGATTACGATTTGTTAGGCTCCTGCGTCCGCTGCGCCACGCTCGCCACTGTCGGCGTCTCCAGCCCGCAAACGCTCTTCACTTATGATGGCTTCCACCGCCTCGCTTCCGCCACCGACCCAATGAACAACCTGACCATCTTTGCATATGGGAATGATGGCTCCGTGACCACCTCCGTTTACGGCCAAGTCAATGACGTGCCCGGCGCCAAAGGCAATGTGCTGCTGGCCAAACACAAATCCCAAATGACCAATGTGCAATCCAATCCAATGTATGCCAGGAGAGCAAGCCATGGCTTCGACTCCAAGTCTTCCGGCCTGCTGGTGGAGAGGACCGCCTTCTTCACCGTGGAAATCGAAAACGACACCTTCACCGTCGAACGCTTCAGCCCCGGCGACTCTGGAACCCATGCCACCGAAGTCACCGTGGTGGACCGCTCGCCCGCCGGACTCGTTCAGGCGGTCACCTGCAATGGCGATCTGCTGCTCTCCTGCGAATATGATAGTGCCGGACGCCTCATTCGTTGCCAGGACGGCACCTGCGCGGCGGCGCGAACGTTAGATG
>CAIVSK010000310.1 GCA_903908495.1 Akkermansiaceae bacterium | reverse complement strand
CGCCGCAGCAGGACCAGTGGTAGTCCTAACAATCCCATTCCGAACGCCAGCGAAAACAACTCGAACACCGATTCGCGCGGCTGGCCGAGGCCCAGGATTCCACCTAACAAAAGAACAGCCCCCAGCCCGAACCCCGCCGGGCACACCCGCCGCAGGAAAAAATGCCCGCCGCTCGAACTGTGGAAATACGAGAAATGCAACAGCCGCAGGAACGCGGCGCTGTGCGGCGCGTGCGGGTCGGCAGCGGCTGCCGGTTTGAGCCGGCGCGTCCAAAGCCCGCCGTACCTGCCGGATTCCCCGCCCGCATCCCGGCTGGAGCGGTCGCTCCGGCTTGCTAGATCCGCTGTCGGTTCCGGGCTCATGGCAGCGAGCGGCTTACACCGGCACCGGGGTTTGTTCGATGAGGTCGAGGACGATCTGGCGGGCGCTCAGGCCCGAGAAGCGGGCTTCGGGTTCCAGCACCAGGCGATGCGCGATGACGTCGGCCGCCATTTTTTGGATGATTTCCGGCGACACGAACTCGCTGCCTTCAAACAGTGCCATCGCCTGCGACACTTTCATCAGCGCCAACGATGCCCGCGGGCTCGCCGCCAGTTGGATCTCCGGCCGGCCCCGCGTGGCCCCCACCAGAGCCACCACATAGTCCCGCAGTTCGTCGCTGAAGCGCACCCGCTTGGCCGCCGCCATCAATTCCAGCAGCTCCTCGCGGGTCGCCACCGCCACCAGCGAATCCAACGGGTGGCTGTCGGCCTGGGCGGCCAGGATTGCCGCTTCCTCGGCGGCGCTGACGTAGCCGAGCGAGCACTGCATGGCGAAGCGGTCCATCTGTGCTTCCGGCAATGGATAGGTGCCGCGGAACTCGACGGGGTTTTGGGTGGCGATGACGAAAAACAAGCCGTCCAGATCGTAGCGGTGGCCGTCGAGGGTTGCCTGGCGTTCGCCCATGGCCTCCAGCAGCGCGCTTTGGGTGCGCGGCGAGGCGCGGTTGATCTCGTCGGCCAATAAAATATCGGTGAACACCGGCCCTGGATGAAAACGGAATTCCTGGCTGCGCGGATCAAACACCGAAATGCCCAGAATATCCGATGGCAACAGGTCCGGGGTGAATTGCACCCGCTTGAACACCGCGCCGCTGATCGATTTGGCGATCGCCTTGGCCAACGTCGTCTTGCCGGTGCCGGGAAAGTCTTCCAGCAGCACATGGCCGCCGGCGATCATGCACGCAAGCACCCGCCGGACCACTTCCGGTTGGCCCCTCACCACCGAGCACACTGCGGATTCCAATCGGGCGGCGGCGGCGGTCGAATCAATCATGCTGGCCCGCACCATCAAGCCTCCCGGCCACGCCTGTCGAGGCTTTTTCCTCCGCCCGCCCCCCAATGCCTGGTCTATACCAAAGTATAAGTAAATTTAAGTTGCGGATGTCATTTTTACGGACACCTTGGATGAATTCCGCGTAGGAGTTCTAGAAAGGCCCATGAAACCAGCCAGCCATCCCATCACTGCCGCCCTGTGCTTCTCCAGCGCACTGGCCGCATCGCTCGCCCAGCTCCCCGCCGGGGCTGCCGGTGACTCGTGGGTCGGCGATGGCAACAGCCTGTGGAGCATGCCCGCGCACAGTCCGGCCCCCGCTGCGGCCGACGCCTCGGGCTACACCGCGAGCTTCAATATCACGGGCACGCCAGCCGACCGGACCTTGCATCTTGAGTCCGACCGCTCCCTGATCAAACTCATCCTCGACGATACCAACCCGGCATCCGTCGCGAGCCGGATTTCCGATGGCAACCCGACTTCAACCGATAGTCCGGTCCCTGCCCGATCCCCGCGGCCCGCCACCGGCAAACCCCCGGCCCCGGCTCCGGTCGTCGCCTTTGCCCGCCCGATCAATACGGTCGCTGCCAGCCTCCCCAGAGCGGGCTCCGGCGCACTGCTGCCGCCGCTGCCGAGTGCCGTCGCCAGTCGCACCGGCGCCACTCCGCGGCCCATGAATCCTGCCGGCACCGACGGTGGTGCGAGCGCCCCGAAAACCACCGTCGCTAAAACGCTGGCCAATTTTGGCGCGCGGGAACTCGCGCCCAATACCAGCGGGGCCAACACCAGCGCGAGCAAGACCAGCGGCAAGGAATCACCCCCCGCTGCCGCTTCCCCAACGCCTGCCAGCGGGGCGACCGGCACCGCTGGCCAGCCCCCCGAGATGATTCCTGAAGGCGATACCGGTTCGATCTTCGAGTGGGACCTCGCTGCGGCGGGCTCCGACAGCCACCCGCTGCCGAGCTTGAGCACGGCGGACAGCTCGTTTTTGAAAATCCTGGGCTCCGCCTTCACCATGGGCTTCTGGCACAGCGACAGCTCGTGGACGGGGTTTTTCGGCACGACCCCCGCGCCGTTCACCCTGTTTGACGGCGATGGCGAACTGCTTCCAGAGAGCAAGCCGCAGCCGTAACTGCGCGCCACTGGCCGCAGCGCCCATGTGAAGCGACTGCAAGCCCCAGCCAGGCGACTGTAAGCCCGTGCCAAGCGCCGTGCATTCTCCATGCATGGTCCGGCCACGCGCCGCGCGCCGCAGGACGCGGGACGCGGCCTGCACGGCCTGCACGGCCGGAGGCCCGCCGCCATTCTTCAGTAGGGTTTCACCTCAAACACGGCCGAGGTCACGTGTTCTGAGCCTTCGTATATTTTCGACCCTTACATATTTTTCGTGGCTTCGTGTGCCCTCCCGGCCGCGACTGCCTCCAGCCTCTCCCGATCCCCGATCCCCGATCCCCGATCCCCGATCTCCGATCTCCTCTCCCTCCCCCCACCTCGCTTTCGAGCTTGTAGGCCTAGGCCTACAGAAACAATCATGATAAATGTCTATTTTGTATTTATATCAAATACAATGTTAGGTAGTGGATGATGTGTTTGTGCCTAGATGGGGAGGGTGGATGATGATGTTAAGTATTCGGCCTATACCGAAGTATAAGCGTATCTATCGGATGGATATAAGCTTATGCCAAGGTATATGAGATTTCTCTTGATGCTATTTACTTAAATCTACTTACTTTGATTATCTTGCGTTATTTCGGAGTTAGTGATCATGTTATTTCCAATCATTGAAAACCCATCATCTCGCCGCTTGGAAACCCAGCGGCGGCGGCGCGCAAGCGGTGGCCGGGTGCTATTTGCGCTGCCTCGGGGCGAGAGATGTTGCCGCGCCATCGGCCTCCGCCCGCATGCCTTCTCTCGCGTGCCATCCGTGCCTTCGGCATGCCAAGTTGATCACGCTTTACGTCTTCTTTGTGCACTCAAACAAATCTTTTTATGCATCATAAAAACACTGCCGCCAAGCTGCCACTCGTGACCCAACAGTTCGTTCGCACATCCCTGCTGGTGCTGACTAGCATATTCGCGTGGTCCCTAACCGCTTTGGCCGCCACTCCCAGCGTCACCACCGACAAGGCGGACTACCCGCCGGGATCCACCGCGAATATTGCCGGCGCGGGCTACCGGGCGGGCGAAACCGTGGAGGTGCAGGTGCTTAATCTAACCAATACCGGCGACGCCGGCGCGGAGCACGACCCGTGGAATGTCACCGCCGACAATACCGGCAATTTCGCCACAACCTGGTATGTCAACCAGAACGAGGCTAACACCACGCTACAATTGACCGCGACCGGGCTGACCTCCGGCTTGGCGGCGCAGATGACGTTCACGGATGCGGCGAGCGTTACGGTTGCGACGGGCGGCAGTTCAATCTCCGCCGATACCACCGGCGGAAATTATACGGCGCTGACAGGGCCTGTGCTCACAGAAGGTTCAAATCGGGAGATTCCCTCTTCCGGTACGATTATTTTTCATGCGCCTACCGGCTTTGAATTCAAACCCTCCGGCGTGACTGCGATCGTCGCCTTGAAGAGCGGCTCAGGTACCAAAGTCTCGTTGTCCCCAACGATCACCTGTACGGCTACCACCATAACAACCACGATTAGCGGAAGAGACGGATCTAGTGGCACTCCAACATCCAAGGTCACTTGGTCGGGCATACAAGTGCGTCCGACAGCGGGAACTCTCGCTGCAAGCGGGAACATCTATAACAGCGGCACTGCTACTATCACTGGCGTCACCACCGGATCATCGGGAACGAATTTCGGCACATTGACGGAAGTCGCAGGCGCGGCCGCCAAACTGGCGTTCACAACCCAGCCGAGTGGCGGTACAGGCGGTACGGCCTGGGCGACCCAACCGGTGGTGACGGTGCAGGATGCATACGGCAACACGGTGACGACGAACACCTCCACGGTGACGCTGGCGATTTCAAACAACGCGGGTCCGGGCGGCAACCTGAGCGGCACCTTGACCGAGGCTGCTGCCGCAGGGGTGGCGAGTTTTAGTGGCAATGGCTTGCAGAT
>CAIVSK010000309.1 GCA_903908495.1 Akkermansiaceae bacterium | reverse complement strand
TTCGTTCGCGCCGATGACCGGCACCCCGGTGGTCACCCAGATCGACGCCGATTGGGAGCGCGTCGTCATCGAGGAACCGGCCGGCTCGCCGGTGCCTTCCGCCTGCTTCAGCCGGGTGGCGGTGGCCCTGCCGTGATGAAAGCGGCAAGGCCTGCGGGCCATGCTTGATTTCGGCTCGCTCGCCGCCGAAGCCGCGGAACATCTGACCTCATGCGTGAGCCAAGGCGGCTAAGGGCCGTGTTAACCCAGCGTATTGAGAAATGAGCAAACGTGGTGGGTGCGAAAGTCAATCATCAATCAAATTGTGCAGTGCACGTGGCGCTGGCATCCTGCCCGCCGCGCTTCTTCAATAGCTTATCACCTCAAACACAGCAGAAACCCGGTCGAGGTCAGGTGCTGCTGACGGCCGGCAGGATGTCGGCGCGGACAAACACGAGCAGCTTGCGCGTGGTGGCCGGTCCCGGGGTGTTGGGCTTGGGCGTGATGACGCCCACCAATTCGAATTGCCCGGCCATCAGGGTCACGCGGGTGTTAAGACACGACTTTTCGAAAACCGGCCTGCGGATCGAGGCATCGCCCCAGCGATCGGTGTGCTCCATCCAGGTATCCAACCGCACGAGCTGGACAATTTCAGGGACAAACCCTAGATCGATCAAGCGGCTGCCTTCCTGCAAGGACGGCTCGATCTCGAGCATGGAACCGACGTTGCGGGTCTCAAAGGCATCGAGTTCAGGCCTGATAGACGGTTGCCTTGGCGGCAAATTCACCGAGCCCGGTGGCTCGTATTCAGTCGGATAGATCACTTCGCGGATGGAGGCGAGGCTGGCTTTCTGATTAGGGCGGGTCGTCAGCACGCAGGTTTCCAACACTTTGGCCGCGGCGTTTTTCACCAATGCGAGGGCCTGATCGTGGAGTCTCGGGCCGCTAATGTCGGTGCCGGCTAACATTTCAGTGAGCGCCGGATGGGCAATCTCGATGAACTGGACGCAGACGCGGATGTTTTTCGGGCGCTCGTCTGCTGCGGCGGCAAGCGCAGCCACGGCGAGTCCGGCGGCGAGGGCGATGATGAGCGGGCGCATGGCGGCGGGCGGGTTCAGCGGCCGGGGGTGAGCAGATCCGCCTTCACGAAGATCATGAGCTTGCGGCTGAAATCGGTGGCACCGTCTTTGTTCTTCGGCGACAGCGCGGCCATCATCAGAGTTTGGCCGACTCCAAGCACCACGCTGGTATTGACGCGCAGGGTATAGAACGTCGGCATCTGGATCGGCTTGTTGCCGTACTCATCTTTCCACTCCGCCCACACCGTGTTGCCAACATGATAGACAATCTCGGGAATCAGGCGCAGGTTGATGATCTGCTTGTCATCGCCAAGCGTGGGCTCAATCTCCATGGTGGAACCGACGTTGCGGGTTTCCCATGCGCTGGGTGATGGGCCGGTGGCGGTGTCTTGCGGATTGGCTTTGTCTGCTGCTGCCTTGCTCGTGTTGCTTCCACCGCAGGGCAGTTGCGGCGGTTCGTATTCGGTGGGATATATCATCTCCTCGATGGATTCGGTGGTGCCTTTCTTGCGGTCCTTGGCGACGCAGAGGAGGGTTTCGACGATGGTCGCCTTGCCGGCCTTGACGAGTTGGCCGACTTGTTTGCGCAGTTCGTCATCGTTGGCGGCAACCTGGGTCCCGCACAGCAATTCGGTGAGTTGTTCGTGGGAAACATCGATGAATTCGACCTGCACCCGGATCAGCCGCGTCGGGTCGCCGGGATTCTCGACGACCGCATCGCTCGGCGGCGTGCTGGCAAACGGATCGACCGGGGGAGTGCCGGTTTCGGCTTGCGGCACACCACTGAGAGCGAGCCAGCAAGCGGCCATAACAACGCTGCGCAGGAACGGATGTTTCATGATGGATCGGGGGTGGATTCGGAACGGCAAAACGGGCGTCTGCGTCGCGACTGGCACGACCCCTTGCCCGCTTCGGCGGGCTAACCGATGACTGCTTCCCAAGAAAATACAATCACTTTCGTCCGCTATTTTCATCCGCCACCGCACATTTCAGCAAACAACGCATCATTTTCCCGTCCTCCTATCGGTTCCTCGTCCGTCGGCGGCAGCCCGCCCGCCGTCCTGCGCGTTGAATTCATCCGCCGCCGCAACAGCGGCCTGATCTATCTGCCGCAACGGTCGAGCTCGTTAGGTTCGTTCGCGCCGATGACCGGCACCCCGGTGGTCACCCAGATCGACGCCGATTGGGAGCGCGTCGTCATCGAGGAACCGGCCGGCTCGCCGGTGCCTTCCGCCTGCTTCAGCCGGGTGGCGGTGGCCCTGCCG
>CAIVSK010000308.1 GCA_903908495.1 Akkermansiaceae bacterium | reverse complement strand
GCCGCTGGCAGGGCTTTCGCATCGCGAACGGCTCGGGCCGTTTTTTTCCACCATGGAGCCATTTTTGGGCGACCGCGCCCCACTGAAAGTCACCTTCGGCCCGCTGGACCCGCTCATCACCGCCGACTGGCTGGCAGCCGCGAACTGCTGCGGTGCCATTGATTTCATTCACACCGTCCGTGCCTATCGCGGCCAGCTCGGTGACATGCTCATGGAATACCAGCAGGCTGCCGACGAGACCGGAATGATCCGGCTGGGCGAAATGCTCGGCCTGCACCCGGAGGTGGACGGAGTCGTCCAACCGGAGCGGTTTGAGGCCCGCACCCTGGCCCTGCTGCTGGCCGGTGCGTTGGGGAATGGCCACCGCAATCTGGAACATCTCTATCCGGTACTGGCGATGGCCGCCGTGTGGGAACGCACGCACCCGGGATTGGGCGAGATGCTGGCCAGTTCTCTCTGGAGACCTTGTCTGCTGCCGTGGTGCCGGGCGCTCGCACTATTTCATCAGGGGCAGCGGGTGGACGCCTTGCGGCAGATAGTCACCCTGCCCACGGTCTATCAAGCCGAGCTATCCGACGCCGCCACGCCTGCCAACACGGCACGGATCCTGCGGAGTTATGAACTGCATCTGCGGGTCAACATCATCGGCCCGCTGTTGGCAGACGCGGCCAGCCCGGACGGGGAATTTCCCGAACTCGCCAGCTGCCTGCCCGTCGAGCTGTTGGGCCAGGTCACCGCTTACCTGCTCCTATCCGCTCCCCCTGACGAGAACAAGCGGTGGCGTGGGGTCTTGCTGCTCCGGGAGTTGCTGGCCCGCGGGAACTTGCCCGGACCGCAATCCGGCGGCTTGCGCTTCAATCAGAGCGATGCCCGCAAACTGGCGGACTCCTTCACCCAAACCGGGCGCGCCTGGTTGTTGCAGGAGGTCGCCAAATCTCTCCCGCCCTGACCCAATGCGTGCACACCTTCCCAAACTCCAGCGCCTGCCATCTTGGGTATTGCTCACGCTGGCCGTGCTCTGCGCGGTGCCGGCGCTCATCCCTATCAAGCCGGGCATCCGCATTCCCGTGCATTGCGCAAACGAAGTCATGGTTTACATCGACGACACGGGCAAGGTGGCGCTGCCCGGGCGGTGGTATTACGCCGTGCCCTTCGAGCCGTCCGGCACGGGCCATGTCGCTAACAAAAACCGCGGTTGTTGGAAAATCAGCCGCACCGGCAAGCTCATCCGCTGCCCCGGACACCCCCTGTACAGCCAGCGCGACCCCGCCTCCCTTCCCATCGGCCCGGACGCCCGCAGCATGACCCTGCTCCGTGATCACGGCAAATTCCGCTGGACGCTGGCGGACGGCCGGCCGGCCTTTCCAGGCGTTTGGGATGCGGCCGCCCCGTTCCATGGCGACAGTCCAGCCGCCGTCTGCAAGGACGGCTATTGGGGCTTCATTGATCGCAGCGGCCGGGAAGTCCTGCCCCGCGAGTGGGACTTGGCATGGAGCTTCGATGAAGAGGGCCTGGCCTGCGTCTGCCGCAACAACCAGTGGGGCGCCATCGATCTAACCGGCAAGCTCGTGATCCCGCTGCATTTCAATTCCATGTCGGGATTCGATGCGGGCGGGCTCTGCGCGGTGGCCATGACCAGTGGTTCCGGTTTTATCAATCGCCAGGGGAAAATTGTCATTCCCTGCCGGTTCACCAAAGTGCATCCATTTGACGCTGGCGGACTGGCCCGCGTGGTTCAAACTACAGGCTGGCACAAAGGAGGCATGGGCTGGATCGATCGCACCGGACGGACGGTGATTCCATTCGAGTTTGATTATCGCGAGCCATCAAAGGATCCGGCTTTCAAAGACCACCCCACCTTGCTGCCAGTGCAAATCGGTCATCGCAGCGGGCTGCTCGACCGCCAGGGGCGCTGGGTGGTGCCGCTGGGCGACGGCACCCTGTGGCGTCTAAATGATCCCAGCGCGCCGGAGCGGGAGTGGTATGTGCGGGCGCCTGATTCGGAGGACAAACCCGGCGCGGCACCGCCGCCGTTCCAACCCGGATGTTATGACGAGCGCGGCCGTTTGATTTGGTCCGGAACGCGCTACAACTGGCGCGAACCATTCCGGGTCGCGGCCATCGTCTTCGGCATCAGTTGGTTCCTTCAACTCGGGTGGCGCTTCATCCGGCACCGCCAGCTCATGCGCCCGCCACGCCAGATCTACCCCCCACTTCCCGGCTTCCGGTCCGGCCACCGGCTCGTTCAACGGCCACCCGCCCCATCAGCATCTCCAAATCCGCCCTTGAGGTCCTGATATTGCCCTTGGCTCCTTCCACAATCTGGTGGGTGATGGCGATGGGCACACCCCAGCGCCTGGCGAGGAAGGCAGCGAAAGACTCGTTTTGCGGTGGCTGGTTTTCCCATGTCATCCTCGAATTGTCGTCTCGCCTGCCGCTTCTCGAAATCAGGCCCGAACGCTGCTTTTTCTGACACCATCTGACAACCTGTTGCCGAAAGGTGAGGCGGAATGTGGAACCACTGAAAATGACCTTGCAAATTGCCGGAAAATGTGGTGATTCCGACCGTGATGCAGAGATCTGCCAGCCGTTCCGTCAGTTGCACGATGCCGACCTGCCATGCGGGCAAGGGGCGGGGTTCAAACCCGCCAAATCCGCGACAGAAAGGTGTCAGATTCCACACGGATTCCACGCAAAACGGCCGTGAACGGTGCGCAAACCTGCGTCTCTAACCAAGCAAACAAACGCAAGAATCCCCATGACTACGCAGAAAGACGCACAATCGGTCCCGCAGGACCAAGATGGCGGACAGGGCGGGCGGCGAGCTTGCCGTGCGGTCGTATCCCTTTGCGCAGCGAGTCCTGGCCGAACTGGCGCGGCACCGCACCATGCCGCCACTTCTGGCCGCCCGTCCCGAGTTCCTCAGGCTGGCATGGCTGACGCTCGATGCCGCCATGGCGTCCCTGG
>CAIVSK010000307.1 GCA_903908495.1 Akkermansiaceae bacterium | reverse complement strand
GGCACGGTCTCCGGCCACCTGTTGGGCAGCACCACCAGCTCCGGCTCCCTGCTGGTGTCCGGCTCGCTTGGCGGCGGCCCGCTATCCGTCACCGGCGGCACCCTCACTCTAACCGGCACATCGACCAACAGCCCGGTCGCGATTGCAGCGCCAGCCGCACTAGTCGATGCCAACGGCGGCCTCGACGCCGCGGCTGCCGTCACCAACGCCGGCACCCTCACAGTCAACACCGCCGACACCGTGGCGTCCTACTCGCAGGACCCGACCGGCACGCTGGCGGGCAGCGCCGCCCTATCAGTCACTGGCACCGCCGCCCTCAGCGGCGGCACGGTTTCCGGCCACCTGTTGGGCACCACCACCAGCTCCGGCTCCCTACTGGTGTCCGGCTCGCTCGGCGGCGGCGCGCTATCCGTCACCGGCGGCACCCTCACTCTAACCGGCACCTCGACCAACACCCCGGTCGCGATTTCAGCGCCAGCCGCGCTGGTCGATTCCACCGGCGGCCTCGACGCCGCGGCTGCCGTCACCAACGCCGGCACCCTCACAGTCAACGCCGCCGACACCGTGGCGTCCTACTCGCAGGACCCGACCGGCACGCTGGCGGGCAGCGCGGCACTAACCGTCAGCGGTGCGGCCACCCTCAAAGGCGGTGCAATTACCGGCAGCCTGCTGGGCAATACCATCAACCTTACCAGCGGCGTCCTGACCCAAACCGGCACCCTCGGCACCGCCACCACTCATCTGGACATCGCGGCGGGTGCCACCCTCGTGGCCGCCGGCACCCAGCGCTATAGCTTGCTCACCACCACCGGCACGGGGGCCGCCACCTGGCAGGGAATTCTAACAAACACCGCCACCCTCGCACCCGGCGGAGCCGGCGGCACCGGCACGCTGCAAGTGACCAGTGGCAATTTCACCAACGCCGCGGGCGCGGTCCTCAAGCTCGACATCGCAGCAGCCGGCCATGATTTGTTAGCCACCACCGGCAGCGCGAATTTTGGCGGCACGCTCGACCTCAACCAGGTTGGCACCACCGCTGCCGCCGCGTTCGTGCCGATCCATGTGGTGGATGCCGCCACGTACACCGGCAACTTCACCACCCTGACCGAAAACCTGGATGGCGCGGTGTGGTTCAATCCGGGCAATGGTGACGTCATCCGCATCGCGGTGCCTCAGGGCAGCACCCTGTTCGGTTCCACCACCAACCAAACCGCCACCTGGGTGGCGCTCTACGATGACGTGATTGATCCGGGCGTGACCAACGTCTTCGCCAATCCCGGCGGCACTCCGAGTTATGGCATCACCAGCGGCATCGCCAATGGCAACAACCCGGACTTGTTATGGGCCTTGGCCGCCAGCTTCACTCCCACCGGCTTGAACGCCAACCTCCTCAACCACCTCTCGCCGGAAGTCTACGTCGGCCTTGCCGACTACGCGACCCAAGCCACCCGCACCCACCAACGCAGCGCATTCTCCGCGCCAGCCCTGGCACCCGCCGCCCCCGGTAAAGCCGATAGCAAAGGCGGCAGCAAGGACGCCGCTCCCGCCAAACAGCAGTGGGAATTGTTCGCCGCCGCCGACTATTTCAACGTGCGATCCGCCGGATCACAAAATCAAGCCGACTATGAACTCAGCGACTCTGGCATCCTCGCCGGAGTGCGCGGCAAACTCACCGATCACAGCCATGTCGCAGCCTATCTCGCCGCGGATACCGGCAACATCGACGGCGCGCTCATCCATGCCGACAGCACCGGCTGGTCGCTCGGCCTGCTCGGCGAAGCGACGCTGGATGAAGCCACCACCACCCGCCTGAGCGCCGGGATTTCCTACGGCAGATATTCCTTCGATGGCACCCGCAACAGCGCCGCCGCCGGCAGCAGCGGCTGGATTCCCGCCACCGCGGGCTTTTCCAACGCAACAGCCGATTCGCTCGAACTATTCGTCGGCGTCGAAGGCCTGGCCTATCACAACGACCACATCCGGCTCATTCCCGCCTTCGGCCTGCGCGCCGCCTGCGGCACCATGAACTCGTTCAGCGAGTCTAACTACTCAACCGCAGGCTCCCCCATCGCCCTCGCTGTTGCCGCCGATCACTACAACTCCGCGCTCGCCGAATTGAGTCTGCGCGCCGAGGCCGACCTCACCCACAAGCTCGGCCTGAGCGCCGAAGCCGGCCTGAGTGCCGGCATCGGCGACGACCCGCATACACTCACCGCCCGCTTCGCCAAGGGCAGCCGCGCATTCCAAGCCTCCGCCGATGGCATATCTAACGATAACATCTTCCTCGGCCTCGGCGCCACTTATAAAGTCAGCGACTCCATCAGCGTGGCGCTCGGCTATCGCGCCGAGTTCCGCTCCGATGCCGGCACCTTCAACGGCGTGCACCTGGCGTCGTCGTTCCGGTTCTGAGGGATGTCGATTTCACACAACAACCGTCTCAAGCTTGCGCCAGGGCTTCCTCGAAGGCGGCTTGCAGCACCGCGAAGGGCTCGCCCCCGCAGGACACCCGCAACAGATTAGCGGGCACGCCACAGCCTTCGGCCCATTCCAACTCGCGATAGTGGGCGAGCATCGTGTAGGGACACACCAGCGTGAAAGGCGTGCCGAAACTCGGTCCCTTGCTCAAACGCAGGGCGTCGTAGACCCGCGGGGTCTTTTTCTCGGCTTTCAGCACAAACGACAGCAAGCCGCCGTAACCGCCGCCCTTGCGCATGGCGGCTTGGTAGTGCTCGGAGGTGGTCAGCGACGGATGCCACACCCGTTCCACCGCCGAATGGCCGGCCAGCCAGGCGGCTAGCGCCAGCCCGTTGGCATTGGCACTCTCCATGCGCTTGGGGTAACCCCTGAGATTGGATAACAGCACCTCCGCGTCCGCCACATAGAGCGGCGAGCAGTCCGCCGCGTCCGCCGCCAGCGACTCGCGCAGGTTGTTGGCGACGGGCGAATCGGCCCGCACCGTGGCCATGCCCGCCATCACATCGCCTTCGCCGGAAATCCATTTGGTGAGGCTGCTGGTGACCACGTCTGCGAAGCGCAGGGCGTCGACATTCAAGGGCCCGGCTGCGGAATCATCCACCACCAGCGGGGTGCTGCTATCGGCACAGGCAGCGGCAACCCGTTGCAAATCAACCGTGCGTAGCAGCGGGTTGCTCGGAGCCTCGGTGAACACCCCGGCGAATTCGCCCTGGCGGATGCGCTGGAGGGCCTCGTCGAACGATTCGCCCGAGGCCTCGTACAAATAGACGACGCCATGGCCGAAGAGCTCCTGCACTTTCAGGCAATCGACGTAGGGAAACTCGAGTTGCAGGGTTTTTTTCCCCTCGCGCAGGCCGGGCAGCGCCCGCAGCACTGCGGTAACGGCGGCCATCCCGCTGGCAAACACAAATTGGTCGGCGGGCTCGGCACCGCTGAATTTCGCCAGCGAGCGGGTGATCAGGTGGGACTTCGAGCCATCGCGCAAATTGCCTTCGAAAAAATCCTGGGCTTGGCGGCTGCTCACGACCTCACCGCTGAGCCGCCAATAGTCGTCGGCAGCTTGCTTTGCCTTGATCGGCACCACCAGCGCCTGCAAGCCGTGGAAACTGGTGCTGCGCACGGCGGTTTCGCTGCGTCGTTCCACCCAGCGATGGGCGCGTTGCACCGCCACGCGGGTGGGTAGGACGATGACGTCCTCGCCCTCGCCGGCCACTTCAGCCTTGGCGGCGGCAAACAGGCGCTCAACGGCGGAGTGGCGGAAAAACCGCGGATAGCCGGTGCGCATCCGTCGCCGGACCTTGTCCAAACCTTCCTCGTAGCCGATGATAGCCTTCCAGGTGGGCAAGCAAACTGAACACGCGTGCGGGGAATCTGGGAGCGGCAGTCCCAGATCCTCGTCCTGCCAAGCCGGTTCGGCGCTAAGGTCTCGCATCGCGCCCCTTCAATGCCCGGACTTTGCCCCGAGGGCAAGCCGGATTCGCGTGTGGGTGAATTTCATGCCCGCCGGAAGGTCAAAACCCCTCCGGACGGCGCATCCTTGTATGCACAAACGCCTGCTCAAGGCTTGAGGATTGAATTCCAATGGGCGACGTGATCTTTTTGGGATTCGAACAGGTCGGTGGTGTCGTCGAGGATGGTGATCGAGGTGATTTTGTCACCCACACCGTTGAATTTGCAGCCGCGCTCGCCGGTGTTGGTCTTGCCGGTGACTTTACCCACCACGTCGAGGCCGTTGGTCACCTGCCCGAACACCGAGTGACGGTTGTCGAGAAAGGGCGTGGCCGCGCTGGTAATGAAAAATTGTGAGCCATTGGTGTCCGGTCCGGCGTTGGCCATCGAGAAAACCCCCGGCGAGCGGTGCCGCAAGTCCGGATGGAATTCGTCGGCAAACTTGTAGCCGGGCCCACCGCGACCGGTTTCGGTCGGGTCGCCGCCCTGCAGCATGAATCCTTCGATCACACGATGGAATGCCACCCCGTCGTAATACCCGCGCTTGGCGAGATTGAGAAAATTGGCACAAGTAAGCGGAACCTTCGAGGCGTAGAGCGTGGCGTCGATGTCTCCGGCGGTGGTGTGAAGCGTGATGCGAATGTCGGGCATGCCGGAAGTCGAGCACGCGGAATGGCCAATGGCAAGTCCGGCGGCAATAATTCAGCCAAAGCGGTGTCGCGCCGGCGCTTGCCGCCGCAGTCCACACCTGCGCTGCCCAGGCACCGCCCAATGTGTGGAGTGCGGCGGGAAGGGCGAAAGCCCGCCACGCCGCTTTGGCTGGACCGCCACCTAGACCAACTCCGCCGCGATCGGATCGACCAGCGCGCGGCCGTGGTGAATCAGTACCAAGCGGTCCTCGGTGAGGCGCAACAAGCCCGCTGCGGCGAGGTGGCCGGCACGGTCCAGACCCTCGGGCGTGAGCCATGCCAGTGCAATCCCCTCCCCCGTGCGCAGTCCCAAGGCAATGCGTTCCAGACGGCGGGCCTCGGGGTCGAGGGTCTCGGCCTCAGCCAGGGCATGCCCGAACGCTCCGACCTGGGCGACGTAACTGGCGGTATCCGCCACGTTTTTCGAGCGGACGTCATTGAGAGTGGAGACCGCCGAGGGCCCCAGGCCGAGGTAGTCTTCGCCGCGCCAATAACCGGAATTGTGCGACGAGTGGCGGCCGGGGCGGGCGTAGTTGGACGTTTCGTAGTGGTCGAATCCGGCAGCGCTCAGCAGGGTGTCGGCCAAATGGAAAAACTCGGCGTTGTGATCTTCGTCGTCGCGCATTTCACCCCGCCGCAGGGATTCGAAGAAGGCGGTGTCTTCCTCGTAGGTCAGATTGTACGCGGAAATGTGCTCGGGATCCAGCGCGACGGCCTGCTCGAGGGTGGTTTGCCAGGTGCCGAGGGACTGGCCGGGAATGGAAAACATGAGGTCGATGTTGACTGCGGCAATACCGGCGTGGCGCAGAATGGCGACGGATTCCAGCGCCTGGGCCACCGTGTGTTCGCGGCCAAGGGTCGCCAACACCTGCGGGTCGAACGATTGAATCCCCAGCGACACCCGCGTCACCCCCAACTCGCGAAACAAGCGCGCCTTGGCCGCGTCGAAAGTCGCCGGATTGGCTTCCAGCGTCACCTCGTCGAGCGCCCCGAAATCCACCACCCCGTGCAAGGCGGCGAACAAGCCCCTCAGATGCCCCGGCGAGAGCATGCTGGGCGTGCCACCGCCAAGGTAGAGTGTGCGTGGTGCGGCGGCAGCCAGCGGGATGCGCTCGCGCGCCTCGGCGGCAAGCGCATCGATGAAGCCGCCAATCGAGGTGCCCCCCGGAGTATGCTTGTAAAACGAGCAATACGGGCAAACGCGATGACAGAACGGAATGTGAACGTAGAGGAGCAGGGCGGCCAAGCAGTAGCACCCGCCCCCGCCACTGCCAATCCCAGACGCGCCACCCGCTGAAATGAGGCGGATTTCCCCGCCCGCTGCGCGGCAATTGCGGAAAATGCCCGATTGGCAAAAGATGAGCAGAAAAATGGGTTGCTTTACAAGCTTGGTGGCCCAAACTTAAACCACGCATGACGGTGCAACCGATAATAATTCAAGGTGGGATGGGGGTGGGAGTGTCAAATTGGCGATTGGCCCGGGCCGTTTCGCAAGCGGGCCAATTGGGCGTGGTGAGCGGTACGGCCTTGGACTTGTTGTTGACGCGGCGCTTGCAGTCCGGCGATCCGGGCGGCCACATGGCGGAGGCCGCCGCGCGATTCCCGTTTCCGGCCATCGTCGAACGGGTCTGGAAGCGCTATTTCGTCGAAGGCGGCAAGTCGGTTGCCAAAAAGTTCGTTGGCGTGCCGATGCATGCCCTCAAGCCGTCCCAGGATCTGGTCGACCTGACGGTGTTGGCCAATTTCGTCGAAGTCAACCTGGCCAAGCACGGTCACCGCGGTCTGGTGGGCATCAATTTGCTGGAAAAGATCCAGCTGCCGACCATTCCCTCGCTGTTTGGTGCGATGCTCGCGGGCGTGGATTATGTGCTGATGGGTGCGGGCATTCCGCGGGCGGTGCCAGGCATTCTCGACCAACTCGCACGGGGCGAGTCGAGCCGCCTCAAAATCGACGTGCAGGGAGCTGCCGGCGATGAGGAATATTTCACCGAGTTTGACACCTCGCCGTATTTGACGTCGCCACCGCAACTCCTGGAGCGGCCGAAATTCCTTGCCATCGTCTCTTCCGCCACCCTGGCCATTGCCTTGGCGCGCAAATCTTCCGGCCGCGTCGATGGCTTCATCGTCGAAGGCTGGACCGCCGGCGGTCACAACGCCCCCCCCCGCGGTGCCATGCAGATCGATGCCGCCGGCGAACCGATCTACGGCGAGCGCGACTTGCCCGATCTGCAAAAAATCGCCAGTCTGGGCCTGCCATACTGGCTCGCGGGTTCATTCGGCGAGCGCGGCAAAATCGCCGAGGCCCAGGCGCTCGGGGCGGTTGGCATCCAAGTGGGCACTGCCTTTGCGTTCTGTGAGGAAAGCGGCATCGATCCGGTGTTGAAGCAAAAAGTGCTCGAAGCCAGCCGCCGCGGGGTGCTGCGCGTGTTCACCGATCCGGTGGCCTCGCCGACCGGCTTTCCGTTCAAGATCATCCAAGGTGGCCCCGAAACCTCCATCCCTGTGTGCGGAGAAAACCGCACCCGGATCTGCGATTTGGGCTACCTGCGCCATCTGTTTCGCAAACCTGACGGCGGCGTCGGCTACCGCTGCCCCAGCGAACCGATCGACGATTACCTCCGCAAAGGCGGCAACCTGGAAGAAACCGTCGGCCGCCAATGCGTCTGCAACGGCCTTATTTCCACCCTCGGGCTCGGCCAGGTGGTCGCCGATGGCAGCACCGAAAACCCGCTTCTGACAGGTGGCGACGACGCGGTGGCGGTGGCGCGTTTCCTGGAACCCGGCCAGACCACCTACCGGGCGCAGGATGTGATCACCCGCCTGCTGAGCTGAGTTGGAAAATTTCGCGGAGCCCCCCCGGAGCGGCGGACTCCGCTCCGCCGTGACCCATGGGGAGCCAATATGGGGGTGGCTCACCGATTCCCATTGACCCATCATGGTCCCGGGCGATTCGGAGATTGCCCCTCCTGGCGGCCTGCTTGCGCCCGCCACTACCGACGCCCCGATTGCTTCACCTCGTCGATCATGGCGAGGATGTTTTCCACCGGAGTTCCGGCCTGGACGTTGTGGCACGAGCAGCAGATGAAACCGCCATCGCGGCCCAGGGTGTCGATGCAGGCGCGGGTTTCCCTGCGTACATCGTCGGCGTTGCCGAAGGGCAGAACCTTCTGGTTGTCCACGCCGCCATGGAAGATGACTTGCTCGCCGAAGTCGCGCTGCAGCGCGGCGCGCTCCATGCCTGGGCAGATGTGCTGGATCGGATTGAGGATATCGATGCCACAGTTGATGATGCCGGCAAGCAGCGGTCGCACCGCCCCGTCCGTGTGATAGAGCACCTTCTTGCCGTGGCGGTGGATCAGGTCGCACCAATTCTTCAGGCGCCCGCGGAAGTGGCGCTCCCACGAACCCGGTGAAATGAGCAGGCTTTCCTGGGTGCCCATGTCGTCACTGATGAACACGATGTCGATGAGGTCGCCCATCTCGCCGAGAAAGCGTTCGAGCATCGCGCTCTGGATCGCGTCGATGCGATCCAGCGCCGCATCAAGAAAATCCGGGTCCGCCGCAATGTCCATCAGCGCGTTTTCGAGGCCACGCATTTGGCAGTAAATCTCGAAGTGTGAGATCCACGGGCCGATGGTGGCAAATTGAAACGAGCGGGCTTGTTGCGCCCATTGCCTCGCCCCGGCGTAGTCGAAGCGCGCGGCATCCGGCCACAACGCATAATCGTCGAGTTGCGCGATGTCGTCGTAGTCGCCCAGCGGCGGGGTCCCGAATTCCTGATAGGTGGCGTGCCCGGCCTGCATCATGCGGGTTGGCACGCCCCACATCGTCTTGCCGTTGCCAGCGTTCGGATCGAAGCGCCCGCTGCCATCGCCGGGGAACACCCACGCGATCTTGTCGAGCCCGAGTTGGTGATAGACAGCAAGTTCATCACTGTGGCCGGTGTGCTCGCGCAGCGAGTTCAGCACTTCGGGAGCGACCCACAGATCCACTGGCGTGCAATCGGTGGGCTTGCGCTCGATAGTGGCTAGGATGCGTTCCCTTGGAGTCATGGCCCATGATACTAGGGGCAACAGTGCGTCCAGGGAATGGACACGCTGGCATTTCGCATGTATAATCTGGCAATGTCCGACCCCCAGCACGAACCGGCGCAGCCATCGGAAGGCATCGTTTTATTCTCGGCATTTGCCACGCCTCTCGGATCGTTGCGATTTGGCGGGCACCTTTACAAGACCGCGGGCACCGGTTTTAGCCGCTATCGCATTCACGGCATGTTTGCGTTGGTTTTGGTATTGGGCAATGGTACCTATCGGGATCCGCACGGCACACATCGGCGGGTGAGCAAGGGAGATCTGATCGTGGTGTTTCCCGACGCGCCGCACCAATACGGGCCTGAGCCGGGAGACGTGTGGGATGAACTCTTCCTGTCGTTCGACGGCGCTTCCTTCGAGGCCTGGCGCGCTCACGGCCTGGATCCGGCGCATCCGGTCTGGGCCTTGCCAGATCCGGAACAATGGACCGCCCGCTTCCTCTCGCTTCTGCGGATGCCTGTCATGAGCATGCCGGAATCGTGTGCGGCGGCGGCCGCAATTCATCTGCTCATTGCCGATGCGCTCGCTGCCCGCCCCCCCGGCAACGAGTCCCATGAGTGGCTGCAGACCGCCTGCCTGGCCCTCAGCGCAGGCACGGGTGCGCCCTCGTTGCAAGAAATTGCCAGAAACCTGGGGCTGGGTTACGAGACGTTTCGCAAGACCTTCAAAATGGTCACCGGCGAATCCCCGGCCCGCTACCGCAGGCGCATGCGGCTGGCGCAGGCCACCCTGATGATCCAGCGCGCGGACTTGTCATTGGATAGAATCGCGGATGCCCTGGATTTTTGCGATGGATTTCATCTATCCAAGGCATTCAAGCTGCAATATGGCTATCCGCCAGCTCAGATCCGCCGCCATGAACCCTGGATTCCTTGAAAAAATCACAGCCACTCTCGTTAGGTCGAATTCTCCGGCTTGAGTCTGAGGTGACGCCTCGCTAGCCACATGACTGGGTAGACAAGTTCCCCGGCTGTTGGGTGTTTACAACTTGGTGCATGAGAACCGGTCGAAACACGGGGGATTGACAATAGCTGTCATGACAGGTCATCGCCCCCCCTCCAATAATTTCTTGTCGCCGTGTCATCGCCGGTCAACACTTGCGCATGCGAACCCGCATCAACCCCATGTTGACTCATCACCGCACTAACCGGATTGCCGTGGCCCTGTTTGGAATGTCTTGCGGGGCGGTATTCGCCGCCGAGGACTTGCTCGTCGCCGACTTCGAAGGACCCGACTTTGGCGCATGGAAAACCACCGGCGAGGCGTTCGGCAAGGCCCCGGCTCACGGCACGCTGCAGGGCCAGATGGCGGTGGACGGATTTGTGGGCGCGGGCCTGGCAAGCAGCTTCCACAACGGCGATGACGCCACCGGCACGCTGGTTTCTCCGCCCTTCAAGGTGGCGCGGAAGTATCTCAACTTTTTGCTAGGCGGGGGCGGCTTTGCGGGGGAAACCTGCATCAATTTGCGGTTTCTCGGCAAAATCGTGCGGACGGCCACCGGCCCCAATCAAAAGCCCGGCGGCAGCGAGCACTTGGATTGGCAGAGCTGGGACATGGCCGATCTGATGGGCAAGAGCGTCTCCGTGGAAATCATCGATTCACGCAAAGGCGGGTGGGGGCACGTGAGTGTGGACAACATCGTCCAGAGCGACACGCCGCAAGCGCTGGAGATCCGCCAGGAGTTTGTCATCAACCAGCGTTACCTGATCTGGCCGGTCTGCCTCGACACCAAGCAGAAGAGGCGCTTCTTCCTAACTCTTGATGGAGAGAAGACACCGCTGGCATTTTCAGACATCTGTCTTTCGGAGCATCCGGACTTCTGGGTATTCACCGACCTCGGCAACTATATGGGCCGCAAGCTCACCGTGACCGGCAAGCTCCCCGGGGCCCTGGCGGAGGCGTGGAAAATGGTTGCCATCAGCGCCACCTACCCCGGCGAGCAGCAGATCTATCACGAAGCGCTGCGTCCCCAATATCATTTCACCAGCCGCCGCGGCTGGCTCAACGATCCGAACGGCTTGGTGTGGAAAGACGGCGTCTGGCAGTTGTTCTATCAGCACAATCCGTACAACCACGGCTGGGACAACATGCATTGGGGGCACGCCACCAGCAGCGACCTGCTGCATTGGCAGGAACTGCCGCCGGCGCTGTTTCCGGATGCCGAAGGAGCGATGTTCTCGGGCTCCGGCACCGTCGCCGCTAAGAAACAGATTGGCATTCCACTCAAAGGTGACTCCGCGCTGGTGGTCTTCTACACCGCCGAGGGCAGCCTGAGTTTTATTCCCGGCCACCAGGCCGAACAGGGGCTTGCCTATAGCGAGGACCAGGGGAAAACCTTCCGCAAGTATCCCGGCAACCCGGTCATCCCGCATTTCCGCGCCGGCAACCGCGACCCGAACGTGTTCTGGTACGCGCCGACCCAACACTGGGTCTTGAACTTGTACTATGATGGCAATGACTACGGCATCTACACATCGACCGACATGGTGAAGTGGGAGAAAACCTGCGACTATCGCATACCCGGCGACGGCGAATGCCCCGATATGTTCGAACTACCGGTCGATGGCAACGCCAAGGACACCCGTTGGATCGTCTGGGGCGCGAATGGAAAGTATATGTTAGGCTCGTTCGACGGGCGCAAGTTCACCGCCGAAAGCGGCCCGCACCGCCATTATTTCGGCAGCGCCTACGCCGGCCAAACCTATGACAACGCGCCGGCCGGCCGCCGTGTGCACATTGGCTGGATGCGGGCCGGTGATGCCGAAATGCAAGGAGCTCCCTTCAATTGCCAGATGACGGTGCCGATGGATTTCACCTTGCGCAACAGCGGCGGAGCCATCCGGCTGTGGGCCGAACCGAGCGAAGAAACCGCCAAGCTGCGGGAAACAACCCAGGAGTGGAAGAACCTGGACATCGCGCCCGGCGCGGCGGACCCGCTGGCGGGCTTCAGTGGCGGCCAATTCGAAATTGAAGCGGTCATCGACGCGGCATCACCGGCTGCGGAGATGGGATTGGACATCTTCGGCGGCCACCCGGCGGTGTGGAAGAAGCAGAATCAAGCGTTCAGCGGCACCGACGGCCCGCAAGCGGCGGTGGATGGCAAGCTGCGCATCCATATTTTCGTCGATACCGTTTCGATGGAAGTGTTCGTCAATGGCACTTACACGGGTTGCTATCTGCGACAGACCCCCGGCACCAAACCCGTTAGAGTCATCGCCAACGGCGGTGCGGTGCATTTCGACTCCCTCAAAATCCATAGCCTCCGCTCCGTCTGGAAATAACCCCTCCCCAACCCAATGAATCCGCGCATCATCTTCTTCGCAATCGTCTCGGCTCTGGCCGGGTTTCTCTTCGGCTTCGACACCGTGGTCATCTCCGGTGCCGAACAAACCATCCAAAAATTGTGGAACCTGAGCCCCGGCATGCATGGCATCGCCATGGCCGCCGCGCTCTACGGCACGGTCATCGGCTCACTGTTTGGAGGATGGCCCACCGACCGCTTCGGCCGCAAGGCGACACTGCTGTGGATCGGCGTGCTCTATCTGGTGTCCGCCCTCGGCTGCGGCTTCGCGGTGGACGTCAACACGTTCATTGCCGCGCGCTTCATCGGCGGCCTCGGCATCGGCATCTCCACGGTCGCCGCACCGCTCTATATCTCGGAAATTTCGCCGCCTGCCCACCGCGGGCGCCTGGCCGGCATGTTCCAGTTCAACATCGTCTTCGGCATCGTCATCGCCTTTCTATCCAATTGGCTGCTGGCGGGCATCGGTCCCAACGCGTGGCGCTGGATGCTCGGCGTGGCCGCCTTCCCGTCGATCATCTACACCGTCATGTGCTTTCGCATCCCCGAAAGCCCGCGCTGGCTGCTAACGCGCAAAGGTGACCGCGCCCGAGGCCTGGCGTCGTTGCGCATCATCGAGCCGGCAGCCACCGACAGGCAGCTCGAGGCCCAGGCGGATCTCATCGCCGCCGCCTCCACCGATTCCAAGACGTCAGGGAAGTTCTGGACTTGGGGCCTGCGCATTCCGATCATGCTGGCGTTTCTGGTGGCATTCTTCAACCAGCTCTCCGGCGTTAACGCCATCCTCTACTTCGCACCGCGCATTTTCGCCATGACCGGCATCGGTGCCAAAGCAGCCCTGCTGCAATCCGTCGGCATCGGTATCACCAATCTGATCTTCACCTTCGTCGGCCTGGCACTCATCGACCGGTTGGGCCGCCGCACGCTCCTCTATATCGGGTCGTTCGGTTATATCCTGTCGCTCGGGTTATGTGCATTTGCCTTCTTGCACTGGGCACCACAGTTCAAAGTCGCTTCCTGCGCCAGCTCGCTGCTGGAACTCAGCGCCAATGTCCAAAAATCCGACCTGCCCGACCGCGCCAAGGTGGAATCGGAATTTGCCGCTGCCAAAGTCGCCCTCAGCGAAGCCTCTGCCGATATGCTTTACGCGCCCGGCGCGGTCATCATTCCCGCCGCGGCGAGCCCGGCCGAGGTGGCACCGCTTGCCCAGCAGGCGATGGCCACGGCCTCCCAGGCCATCGGCTCGGGCGGACTCATGGTGATGCTCTGCATCTTTGCGTTCATCGCGTCGCACGCGGTGGGCCAGGGTGCCGTGATCTGGGTGCTCATTTCGGAAATTTTCCCTAACCGCCACCGTGCGGAAGGCCAGGCGCTGGGCTGCTTCACCCACTGGATTTTTGCGGCCCTGCTGACGACCTTCTTCCCAAAGATGGTCACCGCATTCCCGCCGGGCTATGTCTTTTCTTTCTTTTGCTTCATGATGATGCTGCAACTGCTGTGGGTAAAACTGATGGTGCCGGAAACCAAAGGCATTCCCCTCGAAGACATGCAACGGAGGCTCGGCATCGAATGAGCCACAGCCGGACTGTTAGAGCCTGCTTCAAGCTAACAGCCGTGCTAATGGTTGGCGGTTTGCCCGCGGCGCAGGCCGGCCCGGCGGTATCCCTGGATTCGTTGCTCGGGGAGATGGTCGATTACGCAGCCCCGGCTCGCTGGCCCCAGCCGGAATTCACCTGCCGCCAGGCCAGCAGCTATGACCGCGCGAAGGTTGCGCCGGATCAACCGGGCTGGTTCGCCAACAGCGACCAGAACCAGTTCATCCGCACTGAATCCTTCCAGGGCCGCAGCGAGAAAGTCATGCTCGACGCCGACGGCCCGGGCTGCATCGTGCGGTTCTGGCTGACCACCGACAAAAACAAGCAAGGCACCCTCCGCATCTATCTGGATGGAGCGGCCGAACCGGCGCTGATCTTTCCCGCCTATGATCTTCTCAGCGGGGATCTGGGCATCGGCCCGCCGCTGGCGCAACCGCATCCGGACTACCAACCGGACGGCAACGGCGGCAATAATCTCTATCTGCCCATCCCCTATGCGCGGCATTGCAAGGTCACCTGGCAGGAGGCCGGCAGCAGTTCCCGCTTCTATCAGATCAACTACCGCAGCTATCCGCCGGGCACGGAAGTTCGGACCTTCACCCGCAACGCGCTCGCCGCCGCCCGCCCGCCGATCGAGGGGGTCAACAAAACCTTGCAAGCCGCCTCGGATGGGCCGACCGACCAAGGCGGCACGATGCCAATGGATCTAGCCGCCGGTGGCACCCATCCACTGGACTTGCCGCCGGGACCGGCGGCATTGCGCCGGCTTGAATTGCACGTTCTTACGGCCGGCCGTGCGGATTCTGAGCGCGCGCTGCGCTCCTTGATCGTGCAAATGGACTGCGACGGCGAGCCCACCATCTGGTGCCCGGCCAGCGACTTCTTCGGCAGCGGCGTCGGCCTCAACGAGCTGCGGAGTTGGTATCGCACGGTCAAGGACGATGGCACGATGGTTAGCCGCTGGGTGATGCCCTATCGCAACAATGCCCACCTGAGCCTGACCAACCTCGCCGCGACGCCGATCAGGTTTTCCATCACTGGAAGTGTGGGGCACTGGCAATGGGATGAGCGCTCGATGCATTTCCACGCGGCCTGGCACCATGAGGCGGACCTCAAGACACCACCCGAGCGCGACTGGAATTTCGTAAAAATCGCCGGCCGCGGCGTCTACGTCGGCGACACCCTCGCCATCTTCAATCCGGTCGCGACCTGGTACGGCGAAGGCGACGAGAAAATCCGGGTGGACGGCGAGAAATTCCCCTCGCACATGGGCACCGGCACCGAGGACTATTACGGCTATTCGTATGCGCCCAAGCCGGTGCATCAGACGCCGTTCTGCGGCGAACCGCGCATCGATCAGCCGATGACGCAGGGCCATAACACCTCCACCCGCACCCGCAATCTCGACGGCATCCCATTCCGCAACTCGCTCCAGTTCGACATGGAACTCATTGCATGGAAACCCACCACACTTACCTACGCCGCGACCACTTATTGGTATGCCTTTCCCGGCGCGACAAGCAGCGTCCCTCCCCAACCGCACCAGGCCACACTGCCAATTCCGACGCTGGCTGATGCCATCGCCGCTGCCTCGGCTGCCTCACGCAAGCCAGGTGCCATCGAGTGCGAAAGCATGAAAGTGGCGGCCAAGTCCGGTGGTTTTTTTGTCGGCGACCAGGACATGCAACCCTTCGGTGGCGAGCGCTGGAGCAATGGTCATCAGTTGTTAGTCAAGGCCACCGCGCTCGGCGACTCCGTCGAGATTGAAGTCCCCTGCCCCGTCGCCGCGCCGCGCAAACTGGTCCTGCACGCCACCCAGGCACCCGACTTCGCCACGCTGCGTTTTGCCATCAACGGCCAAGCCGTCACCGGGATGTTAGACTGTTATGCGACCGGTGTGCAAGCGGCCCCCGCGTTCGTGCTGGGGGTGTTCACGCCCCACGACGGCAAGTTCAGCTTGCACGTCGAAGTTGCCGGTGCCAACCCCGCCTCGATTGGCGCGAAATACTTCTTCGGTCTCGACTGTGTGACCTTGGAAGCCCCCTGAGCCAGCGCCCTGTAGCGGCGCGCATCCATGATAGACGGGTCGACACGCGCATCACCCGCTCGAGCACCAGGCCGAAGGAGAGGCTTTGGGCAGTGCCAGCGGGCGTTGTCGAGGAACCGCTGCAGGGTCTTGCTTACCAGAACAAAGTGGCTGCCAAGCCTTCCACCACCGGCTTGCCAGCAGCATCCTCCCCGACCCTGCGATGCAGCATGAACAGGGCCAAAACGCGTCCCTCCGTCAGCCCGCGCGGCTTGCCTAGGTGAACCTCGCGCAGTTGCCCGACCACCATCGCCGCGGTTTGCGCGTCGGGCAGAACAAAGCCGATTTGAAACGCCGACAGGCCGGTGAGATCCCGGGTACCAGCCAGCACTTCGCCGACATTGGATCCGTCCAGCATGGACGTCGGGGCAATGAGGCAATCCGGATTTTTGCCCCCGGGCTTGACCAACGCGGCGAGATTGCCGGGATGCGCGAGCAACGGACCGGAGTATTGAACCACCAGACTGTGATTGGGAATGTGGGTTTCGCACACCAAGTCCACCAGCACGACTTGCCCGATCCCTGCAACGCCCGTCACCCGGATCTGTGCCTGACCGAACTGCTCGTCAATGGAATCACTGATGCGGGTAGGGATCCAGACCCCGGCGGGCTCCCGCTTGTACCACCACACGACGGCCAGACATGCCAAAATCACCGCCATGGCCGCACGGGTGAGTGTCGCGGCTTGGGAGCCGCTTCCCGGGCGGCGCGCGGGCGGCGCGATGTTGGCCGTGCTGCGTCCCCGTCCGAGCGCGCGGTTGCGGATCGCCAGGATCACCAGCGGAATAAGCAGCGGCACGAGCACCGGCAGCAGCACCAACAGGGCCGTTAGAGTCGGCCCGCTTCCCGTCGCGGAGGACAGCATCACCTTGCCAATGATCATCGTCACCACCACCAAGGGAAGCACCCAGATCAGCCGCCCAAGCGACGTGAGCGGAAAAACCGACAGCGATGGCGCAATGGGCAACTCGTCTCCCGTAGCTGCCTTTACCGCCTGCTGGATGGCGGTCAGCCACTCCGAAGCTCGCAAGTGGGTGTTGTCCACCAAGCGGAAAATGGACTCGCCAGCCATGAACACCAAGCGCCGGCGTTCGCCATTCTCGTCGAAATCCACCGCCGCAAAGCGGTGCCCGGCTGGACTGAACCACCAGGGCGGCACCGCTTCGCCCAGGCCGCGGATCTCACTCAGCGCAACTTCACGCCGCGAGCCACCCGAGGCAATGAAGAGCCGGTCGGAATGCAGCGCCAATTCGCCCGACGCGGGATAGCTGGCCGGCGCGCCCGGCGCTTCCTGCACCGCCAATTTTCCCCGCTCGATTTTCTGCAGCGGCTGCAGCGGCGGGCGGACCTCCGGCGACGCGCCACCCTGCATCGTCTCGACGACCGTGCGGAACTCGCCCGCCGTCTGATAGCGCAGGTCCGGATCCTTCTCCAAGGCCCGCAGCACCACTTCATCCAGGCGCACATCGATCTGCACTTTCCGCGATGGTGCAATGAGGTTATTGGCGGGCCTTTCGCCTGTTAGCATCTCATACAACACCACGCCCAGGGCATAAATGTCGGCGCGATGATCCACATCACCGTGAGCGTCGCGTTGCTCCGGCGCGGCATAGTCGGGCGTGCCGAGGGCGAGGGTCGCCTGGTTGCCGACGCTCAGGTCGTCCGGGGTGCGGGCGGGCAAACCGGCGTTGCCATCGATGATCTTGGCGATGCCGAAGTCGGCGATCTTGACGGTGCCCGCCTTGTCGATGAGCAGGTTCTCGGGCTTGATGTCGCGGTGCACGATGCCGTGGTCGTGGGCGCATTGCAGCGCTTGGCACACCGGCGGCACGATGTTGAGGGCCTCCTTTGAGGAAAGACGCTTGCTGCGCAGGAGTTGGCGCAGGTTCACCCCATCGATGAACTCCATCAGCAGAAAATAGAATCCGCCCGCTTGGCCGAAGTCGTAAACCCCGACGATGTTAGGGTGATTCAGGGCGGCCAGCGCATGGGCCTCCTTCTCAAACCGCGCCGCAAACTGCGGATCCTCGGCCCGCTCCGGGGCCAGCAGTTTCAGCGCGACGAGCCGGTTGAGGGATTTTTGCCGAGCCTTGTAAACCACACCCATGCCGCCGCGCCCGAGGCATTCCAAAATCTCCAACTGCGGGAAGTGCGGCGCGATTTCCTCCGGCGTGAGCACCGGCAGCGGTGGCCACGCTTCGCCGGCCCGCGTCGGTTGCATCACCTCCGCCATCAGGCACACGGCACACAACCCGCCCGCGTTGTCGGCGCGCAGGGCAGATCCGCATTTGGGACAGAGATGGGATGTTTCGCTCATACCCGGTGCATGACGTGGATTGGACCAATGGGTGCAAAAAAAAATTCAGCCGCCCCGGAGTGCGGCGTAGAGCGAGGCCATTTCCTCCTCCACCGCATTCTCGTCATCGAGCGTGACGGCGATGAGTTCCTTCACCAGCACCCGGAACCGCAGCTTCAAGCGGTGCACCGTCGATTTGAGCGAGTTCGGATTCATCCCCAGCGACTCCGCCAGCGCCGCCTGCTCGCCGTGCCCGGCATCGCCTGTTAGCTGGGCTTGCAGCGCGTCAAACAATTGCGCCCGCCCAGCGTCCGCGCATTCCTGCCGCAGGGCCTGCAACGCCCGCTCCAGCGTGGTCAGCGCCCACTGGCGGTCGAATGCCGCGTCCGGCGAGAGTTGCCCGTCATCGGCGATGGCCAACACCGGAGCATCCTCGTCGGCCCGATCCAACGACAGCGGTGTGACGCCGCCACCCCGGCGCTGGCGCTGCTGCGCCTCGCGCAGGTGGGAGAGGAAATGTTTCACCGCACCTAACAAATATGACCGGAACCGGCCGCGCAGCTGGTCGGCACCGCCGATGGCATCGCCCGCCAGCACTGCGGCGAAGAAGTCATGCGCCAACTCGCGCGCCTCGTCGGCGGCGTGGCCGCGCCGGCGCAGGAAGGCGATGATCGGCGCGTAATAGGCCGCGCACAGCTCGCGCAGTGCCTCGCCGCCGGCATTGCTGCGCTCCTTGGCCTGGATGACCAGGGTCCAGCGGGTGGTGTGAAAGCCGCCTGCCGCGCTCAATTCGCGAGGGATGGGTGCAACGGGGGGGCGGTTCATGGGCGGGATGATACCTGCTTCATGACGCAGCCCCACCAAAAAGTTTCACCGCCGGGTGAAAACCAGCGCATTTGACGTTCAAATGGGTGGCATCATCCCGACGATTGGGGCGAGTGCGACATAGACCGTGCTGGCGGCCTCGCGCTGCTGGTGGGGATTGTGAAAACGGACGACATGCGCCTCGCAGGTGGCAAAGACCTCGTTGAGCGAGGCGATGAACCCGGCATCGGGCGGATCGTCGGACCACAATGCAAAGACACCGCCCGGATGCAAGTGGGCGGCCAAACGGCCGAGTCCCTGCGGGGTGTAAAACGCGCAGTTGCCCTCGTGGAGGAGTTTGGACGGCGAGTGGTCGATGTCCAGCAGCACGGCATGATAGAGCCGCCCGGGCGCAAGCGGATCGAAGCTCGGTTCGTCTCCCCGCGCCAAGGCCAGCTGGAAAAAGTCGCCGCAGACGAAGCGGCAGCGGGCATCTGCGGTGAGGCCCGGGCCCAGCGGGACGAGACCGCGCTGGTGCCAGTCGATCACTGGCGCAAGAACGTCCACCACGATCAACGAGCCCAATTCGGGAAACTCAAGGGCCGCGCGGGCGGTGTATCCCAAGCCCAAACCACCCACCACCACATCGAGTGGTATACTTGGGAACGCGGCTTTGGCGGCGGCCAAACCGAGCCGTGACAGCGCCTGCTCGACCTCCGTGAACAGACTCGTCATCAGAAAAGCATCACCGAGGATGATTTCATAAACCTCGATGTCATCGAGCGCCGGGAGAATCCGCCGCCGGAGAATCAAATCCCCGAGCGGGGTTTTTTGGTAGTCGAGTTCCTCGAAGCGTCGCTTGGCCTGCATGGCGGCTTGTAGGGGAGCGCCACTGGCAAGGACAGACAATTCCGCGGAGCAGCCACCGAGGGGGGGCACTCTTGTCCCCCCGTGAAAG
The DNA here is from genome assembly GCA_903908495.1 of Akkermansiaceae bacterium. Lineage (GTDB taxonomy): Bacteria > Verrucomicrobiota > Verrucomicrobiia > Verrucomicrobiales > Akkermansiaceae > Luteolibacter. The sequence goes on along the minus strand of CAIVSK010000307.1, from coordinate 1,533 downwards.
AATAGAGCAGCTCAGCCCGCGCTCTATTCTCACGCAGGGACAACGGGCTCGGCGACCAGGTAGCGGATGGCATCGCCGACGAGAGCGCGGTCGGAGCCGAGCAGGTCGAGCAAGGACTCCGCATTCTCCGGCTGGCCGCCGGGATTGACGAAGATGTTAGATATGATATTCTGCCGGTAGCTCGGGTCGATATCGGCCTCGTTCATGAGTTTGAGGGCCTCTGCGGGTTGCTTGCCCGAGGTCGCGCCCAACGCAGTGGAGCGGACGAGCTTGAGATCTTTGAGGGAGATCTTTCCCGGGCGGGGCTTCGCCTCAGACCCAAGACGCAAGCGGAAGAACTTGGCCGAAGGCACAAAGGCCGCTGCCCAATACTGTTAACTTTGCCCCATGGGCAGCGGCGATTCGACGCTCGTTGGCGCCGCCCCGCTCACCCCGGCCACACGCCGATGGCCTCGAGTTGGCGGGTGGCAGCCTCCGCCCAACCGCGGTTGGCGGCGGGCGAGGCGGGCGACGGGTGCAGCACCCGCCCGATCTGCGCCTTGCTGCCAGTCGCCGCGGCGGCGAGGCGCAGGCGTGCTTCGGCGAAGCCGCCCACGCCGATGAGATACGAGGGCCGCAGTCGATCGATGGCTTCCGCCAGATGCGCAAGGCAGGCGCGCTCCACCGCCACCATTTCGGCGGCGGCGAGCTTGTCGGGTGTCAAGTTGGCGCCGCTCTCGCTCATCCAGACCAGCGGGCAGAAATTCAGCACAAAGTGGTCGGCGAAAAAGTCCTCGGGCCGGGGATAACGCGCGGCGAAGAGCCCCCACAAGCGGCGCCCGCTCACTTCCGAGCGTTGGCAGGCGAAGCCGTCGATGGGGCGCTTGGGGTGTTCTCTGGCCGGTTTTGCCACAGCGGCCTGGATGCCCATCCACTCGCGCACCGCGGCGATTTCACCAAAGGGCACGCCGGTTTGCGCCATGCCGTAGGGGCCCGGATTCATACCAAGAAACAGCACCCGCTTGCGGCCGCCGCCAAAGCGTTGCAAGTACATCTGATGGGCTTGCCATGCGTAGTCCAAGGGCAGATACACCTGCGCCACCGGCGGCGAAAACTCCAGAGGCCGCAGCGAATCCGCCAGTTTGCGCGCAGATTTGATCAAATCGTTCACGTCCCGACTCAAGCCGCAAGCACCCGCCCATGCAACCCCGCAGGCCGTGCGCGTGGTCATTTTCCCGACCGCCCGCGAACTTCCCAACTTTCCTGCTTTGTGACCTGTGGATTGCTGGGATAGACTTTCCGCCATGCCACCACCGCCCCGCCGCCCCAATTACAACCCGCGCAAACCCGGCTTCCAAGCCCCTGGCAAAGCGCCACAAGGACTTGGCAAAGCGCCGCAAGGCCCTGGCAAAGCGCCGCAAGGCCCTGGCAAAGCGCCGCAAGGCCAGCCGCAAGGAGAGCAGGGCTGGGACCCGGTGGCCGCGTGGTATGACAAACTCGTCGGCGAGAGCGGCTCGGATTACCACCGCCAGGTGATTTTACCGGCAGCGCTGC
>CAIVSK010000306.1 GCA_903908495.1 Akkermansiaceae bacterium | reverse complement strand
GCTTCGGCAAGTCCTTTGATTTAGGCTGAAACTGGCGGTTTTAGGGGGTGGATTGGGTTGTGAGCATTTTCGCATTCGATTTTTTCCAACTTTTTTCTTGACAGCTGATAGATTTTCATCTATCCGACGTGCGGAACCTCTGAGTCCATGCCACGCCAGCCGATCTCCCCGTCGATTTTGCCTGCTGCCGAAAGACAATGCCGCAGCCGGCTCCACCAGCTTCTCAACCAAGCCGAGGGCTTCCTGCACGGCAGCCTCATTGTCATGGCTCGTCGCTGTGGCAAACCCACCTGCCGCTGCGCTACCGACGACAACGCTAGGCACCAATCGCTCTATCTGGGCCAAACTCTCGAGGGGAAATCCACCATGATCTATATCCCCGCACGATTGGAGAGCACCGTGCGCCAATGGCATGACAACTTCCAACAGGCCGAGCAGCTCATCGAACAACTCAGCCAGCAGGGCCGCGCCCGCCTCAGCCAAGCCAAGTCCACCAAGTCCGGCACCACCAAGTCCGGCACCACCAAGTCCGCTCCAACTTCCCGCAAGACATCCACAACCCAAACACCCCGCAAGCCTTCCTAACCAGATTCCTCAGCTACGCCGACAAGATTTTCGCCCTGCGCGAGCAGTGGCGCAAAGCCCGCGACGCCCGCACCAAGCCGCGCCTCGCCGCAGCGGTCTTTCCCGCTCTCTGGTTCCTGATGTTCGCCGCCCGGCGGCCCAGCTTCAACTCCCTGGTCCAACTGCGTGCCTCGAAAGCCATTGCCCGCTGGCTGGGCGTGGTCCGGATGCCCAGCGCCAAGGAAATGGCTATCGTGTCGGAAAGCGCCGACCCGGATGTGCTGCGTGACTGCCTTGGCGACATCATGCACAAGCTGCGGCGCAACAAGGTGCTCACTCCCCGCCATGGCCTGATGCTCGCCGCCATCGACGGCCACGAAACCCACTCCAGTTACAAGCGCCGCCATGAGGGTTCCCTGGAGCGCAAGGTCATGGTTCGCGGCCGCGAGGTGATCCAATATTATCACCGCTTCACCGTTTTCCAGCTCGTCGGCAAAGACTTCTATCTGCCCCTCGACGCCGAGCCGGTCCAGCCCGGCGATGACGAGGTAGCCTCCGCCATGCGGCTGCTGGCCCGCGTGCTGGCCAACCACCCGCGTTGCTTCGATGTCCTAACATGTGACGCCATCTACCTGCGCCCCTCCATGCTCGACATGGTCCTGGCCGCAGGCAAACACCTCGTGGCCACCCTCAAGGACAACCAGCCCGGGTTGCTTGCCGAGGCGCGGGTACTGCTGCCCGGCGAGCTGCCGGTGCTTCTCGAACTCTCCGCAGTTCCGGGCAAATCCGACCGGCGGGCACAACTGCGGCAGGCCGACGGCTTCACCACCGACACCATCAGCACCCCCTTGCGCATCGTCCACTCGCATGAGACGGGCATCCGTCACGAACGCATCGCCGGAGATTCCCTCGAAACTGCGTATGCCACCGATTGGTATTGGGCCACCACCATGCCTTCCGCTCTCAACGGCGCGGCGGTTGTCCATGACTTCGGCCACGGCCGCTGGCGCATTGAAAACGAGGCCTTCAACGAACTGGTCACCCGCTGGCATTCCCGCCATGTCTTCCATAACGACGGCAACTCCATCCTCGTGCTCTGGCTGATGATGTTCATCGCCCACGCGGTCTTTCACTGCTTCCTGCGCAATATGCAGCCCGTGCTGCGACTGGCCCACACGGCCGTCTATTTCGCCGAACTCATCGCTGCAGAACTCCTCCGCGACCGCTGGTGGCCCCCCCACCCGCCCTAGCTGGCAAACCCGTTACCAACTCCAAGAAGAGTTCGAGGGAATTGGGTGTGACCACCCATTGGCGAAATGACCACGCGCCGCGCCTGCCCCCCCCAAATCGGGCCCATACCCGCCCGCAAGCACCCCTGCGAAAACGCAGATCAGCCTAACATCCCGGCCTGCGGCCCCTAATCCAAGCGTTTCCAAGCCTCTGCACGCGCAGTGCGGCTACGATTTCGGAATCGCTGCCTGCAACCCTTGCCATTGTCCTTTTTAGGATAAAGCGCTTCATTGTCTGCGGCGGTCATAGCCGCGCCGCTGCAATGCGGCAGCTATTCCTGCCCCGCCTCACAGCGGCAGGTCGTAGCTGCGGCCGCTGATGCCTTCGTGCCAGCGGATGTAGGCCATGTTGACCATCGAGAAGCCGCCGACAGTGGGGTAATCCCCGGTGAAATACCAATCCCCGGTCGGGCCTTCGATCGAAGAGCGGAGGTTCTCGATGGTTTGGAAAATCACCTCCACCTGCCCTTTCCAATCGGTCTTTTCGGGATATATCATGCGGCTGATTTCCGCGGAAATGTCCTCGTCGGTGAAGCAGGCGTAGACCTCCTTGACGCAGTTGCTGCGCTCGGCGGGCGGCTTGTCCATCTCCGCCAGGCACTTTTGATAGATCCGGTCCAGCAACGCGGTCCGACCCGCCCGCTTGTGGAGGCCCACGGCGGCTTGGAACGCGATGAAGCGGCCCAAATCGGCCATGTCGATGCCATAACAATCCGGGTAACGGATTTGCGGCGCGGTGGAGCAAATGACAATTTTGGCCGGGTGGGTGCGGGCCAGAATGTTGAGGATGGATTTCTTGAGGGTGGTGCCGCGCACGATGGAATCGTCGAGGACGACCAAATTGTCACCCGGATTGACGACGCCGTAGGTGATATCGTACACCAGCGAGACCATTTGATCGCGGCTCTTGTCCTGGGCGATGAAAGTGCGCATCTTGATGTCCTTGTTGGCCACCTTTTCGCCCCGCGGCCAATTGCGCAGAATCAGGTCGTCGACCAACTCGGCGGTCAGCTTGCCCTCGGTCACGCCCTTGAGAATGGCGGCGCGCACTTCCTCGCGGCGGTGCATCCGCAGCCCGTCCATCAACCCGTGATAGGCCGTCTCGGCGGTGTTGGGAATGAACGAAAACACGGTCTTGTCGAACGCGCCGTCAATCGACCCGACCACCTGCGCGACCAGAGCCGCGCCCATGGCCTTGCGTTCCCGATAGATCTCGGGATCGTTGCCGCGGGAAAAATAGATCCGCTCAAACGAGCAAGGGGTGTGGGGTTGCGGCGCGGCAAACGAGGTGGTGGCCATCGAACCGTCCGCCTTGATGGTCACCACGGTGCCGGGCTCCACCACCTTGACCTGATCGGCTTCCACTTCAAAGATGGTCATCAGCGGCACCCGCTCGGAGGTGAAGGCAATCACCTCGTCGGTCACCAGCATGTGGCAGGGCCGGATGCCGCGCGGATCGCGCATGACAAACATGTCGCCATTGCCGATGACGCCACAAATCGCGTAGCCGCCGTCCCAGGCGGAGGCCGACTCGGAGATGAGGCGCGGCACGTTGAGCGCGGCGGAAATACGCCCCGGAATCTCGTGGCCGGCAATCCCCTCGTCGCGCAACTGGCGGTACAAATCAGAGTGCGCCTCGTCGAGATGATAGCCGATCTCCTCGAGCACCGTCTGCGTGTCGGTGCCAAACACCGGATGCTGCCCGCGCTCAATGAGCACTTGGTTCAACTCGGTGGCATTGGTCATGTTGAAATTGCCCATCACCATGAGCGTGCGCGTCGGCCAATTGCTGCGGCGCAAATACGGATGGCACGAGCCCACGTCGAACTCCCCGGAGGTCCCGTAACGCAGGTGCCCGACGAGCACCTCGCCGCCAAAATCAAAGTGAGTCTTGACGCTTGCGGGGTCTTTCGGCTTGAGAATCCCCTTGCGCGCCAGCTTGTGGAAATTTTTCAGTTCCTTGCGGTAAATCTCCGCCAGCGCATCCTTTTCGATGCCGCGGCGGCGCTGCACATACGGCTGGCCGATGGGCATGTTCAGCTTCACACAGCCGATCCCGGTGCCGTCCTGGCCGCGGTTGTGCTGCTTTTCCATCAGCAAAAACAACTTGTTCATCCCCCACAGGCTGGTGCCGTAGCGGTCTTGGTAATAGGCCAGTGGCTTGCGCAGTCGCACTGCGGCGATGCCACATTCGTGTGTGAGAAAATCGCTCATATTGGGGAAAATCGCCGCCTCACTCGCCTCGCACCGTCACGCGCACGCCTTCCTGCGGAACCATCCGCCCCAGCACCACGCCACCCGGCCCGGCTTGCAGGGCGGCCGCGACGTCGGCCTCGGCCACGATGGCGACCCAGCCGATGCCCATGTTGAAGGTGTGGAAGCGGTCGGCGGAATCGACGTGAGAGAGGAGTTTGCCGATGCCCGGCAGGTCCCAAGGCGGAATTTCCAAATCGGCGCCCATCCCGCGGAACAAGCGCTCGAGGTTTTCCGGCAAGCCGCCGCCGGTGATGTGAGCCATGGCTTTCGGCTTCACTTCGGCCGCACGCAAGCCCCGCACCACGTCGTGGTATAGCCGGGTCGGCTGCAACCATCCGGTCAGTTCTTCGGCGCTCACTTCATCGGCATGATCGCGCAGCACCCGCCGCACCAAGGACCAGCCGTTGGCGTGGATGCTGTCGGAGGCATAGCCGATGAGCACATCGCCCACCGCCACACTAGTCGGATCCACCAGCGCGGATTTTTCTGCGCAGCCAATGCAAAATCCGGACAGCTCGATGACCCCCGGTGGCACGATGCCCGGCATTTCCGCAGTTTCGCCGCCGGCCAGAATGCAATCGCAGGCTTCTAAATAATCCGCCATGCCCGCAATCAGGCGCGTGATGCGGGCTTCGTCAAGCGCCGCAATCCCGATATAATCCAGGAACAACAGCGGATCACCTCCCGTCGTCAGAATGTCATTCACATTCATCGCCACCAGATCCTTGCCCGCGATCTCAAGCAAATCGTGCTCCAGCAATAGCTCCAGCTTGGTGCCCACCCCATCGCAACCGGTCATGATGACCGGTTCGCGGTATGCGCTCAAGTCGTAGCAGGCGGCGAAGAGCCCGAAGGCTCCCCACAACTTGCGCGTCTGCTGGGTGCGGCGCACATGCGCTCCGATGTCGCCCACCAGGGCGGCCGCTTTGCGCGTATCCACCCCAGCCTGTTGGTAAGTCAATTTTCCCGCCATGGTTCGTGCAGGGGTTCTACCAGCCCTGCCGGACCAGTCACGCATAAAAACTCGCGGAGGTGACGATTGATTCGGACGCTTGTGCACGCCATTTACCACCAATCCAGCGGCGGCTGGGAATTATTTTCCCTTGACTGCCAACCCGGTTGTCATAGAACGCCGGTCAGCCGTCTTGATTCCATGATGAATTTACCCGCGCCAAGCATTGTCATGCACCCTGGTTTTGCAATTGGCTATGGCACGGTGCTGGCCCGGCTTGATGATGAGGTGATTCTCGGCGGCGGCACTCATTTCCTGCTGGCCCGCAATGGGCGGGGCAAGACGACGCTGCTGCGCACTCTCGCCGGCAGCCTCAAGCCGATGGAAGGGACGTTTCGCAGCACCGGTTTCCTGCAATACCTCCCCGAAGACCTGCGCTTCGATCCTGAAATGCCGGCCAAGAGCCTCTTCGGGACACTCTTGCCCAAAGCCCAGCGCGAGACGGCCCTCGCCCTCGCCGATCACATCGAGTTGGATGTCCGCAAACCCTACGGTCGGCTCTCCACCGGCAACCGCCGCAAAACCAGCCTCATCCTCGCTGAGTATTCGGTGCGCCCCAACGTCGGCAACATCCTCCTGCTCGACGAACCCTTCAGCGGCTTGGACGTCTTCGCTCGCCAGGCATTTGAAAAATTGTGGCAGCATTCCGCCGCCGGCGTGCTGCGCCTCGTGAGCTGCCACCCGGACTATGACGCCATGGCGATGCCCAGCACCCTGCTCATCGAGAACGGCAATCTCCGCTACCTGCACGCCACCGGCCAATCCTGGCGGGGCCTCAAAAAACTCCTCTAGCCCCCGCCAACAGCACAACCGGCAGCGCCTCCAGCCCCCAAATCCTCGGGAGGCCAGCGTGGTGGCGGGTGGCGGGTGGCGGGTGGCGGGTGGCGGGTGGCGGGTGGCGGGTGGCGGGTGGCGGGTGGCGCTCCGAACTGCTCGGCGAAGGTTGTCCGGGTGATCGCGCCACTCTCATCCGCGAGGTCGAAAGCCTCTCCAAGCTCACTTCTTCCCCGGCACTGCCATAATATCTGACATTATGCGATTGACCCTAGCGGCAGGATGTGCTTGGTTGTATTTATGAAAAAGCTGCGTGATGGAGGCGGTGGATTGGATGCGGTGGCTCATGGCGGGACAGAGGCAGGGCAGAGATCGGCTGGGGCTGGGCGGAGGCGCGGAGCGGCGGCGGATTCGGCGGCGGATCCGGCGGCGACCGGGGCGGATCCAGTAGCGGTGGAGGCGGAGCCGCGCTTGATCTCGCCGCTGGAACGGATTGAATTGCCGACGGGTGCCTGCCTCGGCCAGGTGTTTGCTCGCGAGTGGAAGGGGACGCGTCAGCGGATTGTGGTGGGCCCGGAAGCGGGGGCGAGCTACCACATCATGAGCCGCACGGCCGGCGGCGAACGCTTGTTCGGCGACACGGAAAAAGAAGCGCTGCGCCGGTTGATGTGGCGGATGGCCCGCTTCAGCGGGTTGGAAATTCACACCTACGCGGTGATGGCAAACCATTTCCACATCCTCGCGCGGGTGCCGTCGCACGACGGGT
>CAIVSK010000305.1 GCA_903908495.1 Akkermansiaceae bacterium | reverse complement strand
GTGCCCCCGGCAGGAATCGAACCTGCATTTAAGGTTTAGGAAACCTCCGTTCTATCCATTGAACTACGGGGGCGGCGGGGTTGCCCGGGAGGACGCTTGCGAGGCGCTGCTGACGGGGAGGTGCTCAGCGTATCCGGAGCGCGGGGCTTGCGCAAGCTCAAGAACTGCGTACGCAGTGCAGGTGGTCGGTTGAGGTCGGTTGTCTGTGGTCGGTTGTCTGTGGTCGGTTGTCTGTGGTCGGTTGTCTGTGGTCGGTGGTCTGTGGTCTGTAGAGCTTGCGCTCGGTGTCCATCACATCGCCGCAATCACGGACAACGGACAACGGACAACGGACAACGGACAACGGACAACGGACAACGGACAACGGACAACGGACAACGGACAACGGACAACGGAGGTGCCGGGGAGGGGTTTTGGATGGGATTGAGGGGGGCACTTCGCATAACCAGCCTTTTATACCTCAATATCTGCTATTTTGTGGACCTCGGCCTCTTTTAAGGATTTTTTGACTGGGTGAACTCTTCAACCCCCTGTGCCATGGGCACGCTTGACGCGAACGAAGCGGTGGCCGCTGTTGCTTACCGACTCAACGAGTTTTTCGCCATTTACCCGATCACGCCGTCGTCGCCGATGGCGGAGTTTGCGGATGAATGGTCGGCCGCCGGACGTAAGAACCTGTGGGGCGCGGTCCCCAGCGTGCTGGAAATGCAATCAGAAGGCGGAGCCGCCGGTGCCTTGCACGGTGCCTTGCTGGCCGGGTCGCTCAGCGCGTCGTTCACGGCGTCGCAAGGGCTGCTGCTGATGATTCCGAACATGTATAAGATTGCCGGCGAGCTCATTCCGTTCTGCCTGCACGTCACGGCGCGGGCGCTGGCGACCCACGCGCTGAGCATTTTCGGCGACCACTCGGACGTGATGGCCTGCCGCCAGACCGGGTTTGCGATGCTGGTGGGCGGGTCGGTGCAGGAAGCGCAGGACACGGCCCTTATATCGCAAATGGTCACCCTGCGCTCGCGGGTGCCGTTTCTGCACTTTTTCGATGGTTTCCGCACATCGCACGAAGTTTCCAAGATTGCGCTGCTGAGTGATGACGACCTGCGAGCGCTCATCGACGAGGACAGCATTCAGGCCAACCGCGACCGCGCGTTGACGCCCGACGCCCCGGTGATCCGCGGCACCGCGCAAAACCCCGACGTGTTTTTCCAAGCCCGCGAAGGCTGCAATCAGTTTTATGACGCCATTCCCGGGTTGGTTAGAGAGGCGATGGACGCCTTCGCCGCCCGCACCGGCCGCGCCTACAAGCCGTTTGATTACGAAGGCGATCCGGCCGCCGAGCGGGTCATCGTGATGATGGGCTCGGGCGCTGAAGCCGCCGGCGAGGCGGTCGGCTGGCTCAATGCCAACGGTGAGAAAGCCGGCCTGGTCAAGGTGCGTCTGTACCGTCCGTTTTCGGTGGCTGATTTCGCAGCGTCGCTGCCGAAGACAGTGAAGTCGATTGCCGTGCTGGACCGGACGAAGGAGCCGGGTGCGGTCGGCGAGCCGTTGTTTCTCGACGTGGTCGCCGCGCTGCGGCAGGCCGACACCCAGGGCTTGTTGCACAACACCCATCAGATCCGCGTGATCGGCGGGCGCTACGGCCTGGGCTCCAAGGAATTCACCCCGTCGATGGTCAGGGCGGTGTTTGACGAACTCGCCAAGCCGGCGCCGAAGTTGATGTTCACGGTGGGCATCAACGACGACGTCACCGGCCTGTCGCTCGACTACGATGCGGACTTTGAAGTGGTGCCGGCCGGGATGAAACAAGCGGTGTTTTTCGGCCTCGGCTCGGATGGCACCGTCGGTGCTAACAAAAACAGCATCAAGATGATCGGTGAAGGCACCGATAACTTCGCGCAAGGCTACTTCGTGTATGACTCGAAGAAGGCCGGCGCGATGACCGTATCGCATTTGCGCTTCGGTCCGGCGCCGATCCGCTCGACCTATCTGATTCGCAGCGCCGAATTCGTCGCCTGCCACCGCTTCGATCTGTTGAACCAGATCAACGTGCTCGATTACACCAAGGCGGGCGGGATTTTCCTGCTCAATTCGCCCGGCGATCCGCTCGAGGCGTGGGACCGCCTGACCATCGATCTGCAACAACAAATCATTGCCAAGAAACTCGCGTTCTATGCGATCGACGCCAGCACCGTGGCCCGCAATTGCGGCATGGCCGGGCGCATCAACACGATCATGCAGACGTGTTATTTCGCCATCTCCGGGGTGTTGGAAAAGGACGAGGCGATCGCCGCCATCAAGTATGCGATCAAGAAAACCTACGGCAAGCGTGGCGACGCGGTGGTCCAGCGCAACTACGATGCGGTCGACCGCACGCTCGAAAACCTGGTTCGAATTGACTACCCGCAGACCGCCACCTCGAGCGTGTCGCAGGTGCCGATTGTACCGGTCAGCGCGCCGGACTTTGTGCAACGCATCACCGCGCTGATGCTCGGCGGCAAGGGTGACCTGCTGCCGGTTAGCGCGTTCCCGGTCGATGGCGTCTGGCCAACCGGCACCACGCAGTGGGAAAAGCGCAACATCGCAGAGGAAATCCCGGTGTGGGAAACGGACATCTGCATCCAGTGCAACAAGTGCGCGATGGTGTGTCCGCACGCGGCGATCCGCCCGAAGGTGTTCACTCCCGACCATCTAACCCATGCGCCGGCCACCTTCAAGTCCACCGAGTTCAAGGTGCGCGAATACCCCGGTCTGGTGTACTCGTTGCAAGTGGCGCCCGAGGATTGCACCGGTTGCCAACTCTGCGTCAACGTCTGTCCGGCCAAGGACAAGAGCAATCCGAGCCGCAAGGCCCTCAACATGGTGCCGCAATTGCCGCTGCGCGATGCCGAGCGCGAGAACTACGCGTTCTTCCTCGATCTGCCCGATCCTGACCGTGCGATGCTGCGCGACGACGTCAAGACCTCGCAGTTCATGCGGCCGTTGTTTGAATACTCGGGTGCCTGCGCCGGCTGCGGTGAAACCCCCTATGTCAAGCTGTTGACCCAGTTGTTCGGTGACCGCCTGCTCATTGCCAATGCCACCGGTTGTTCGTCTATCTACGGCGGCAACCTGCCGACCACTCCTTACACCAAGGACGCCTGCGGCCGCGGGCCGGCCTGGGCCAACTCACTGTTCGAGGACAACGCGGAGTTCGGTCTCGGCTTCCGCGCCAGCCTCGATCAATCGCGCAATTTCGCCCAGGTGTTGCTCAACGGCCAGGCCGCTTTGCTAGGCGATGACCTTGTCAGCACCATCCTCGCCGCCGACCAAAGCACCGAGGCCGGCATCAACGCCCAGCGCGAGCGGGTCGTCGCCCTGCGCCAGGCGCTCAGCGGCCAGACCGGCCGCGAGGCGCTCACCCTCAGCCAGATCGCCGACCACCTGGTGGACAAGAGCGTGTGGATTGTGGGTGGAGATGGCTGGGCCTATGACATTGGCTTCGGCGGGCTCGATCACGTGATCGCTTCCGGCCGCAACGTGAACATCCTGGTGCTCGACACCGAAGTTTACTCTAACACCGGTGGCCAGCAATCGAAGTCCACGCCGCTCGGTGCGGTTGCCAAGTTCAGCATGGCCGGCAAGGCGTTGCCGAAAAAGGACCTCGGTTTGATAGCCACCACTTATGGCTCGGTGTACGTGGCGCGGGTGGCCTTCGGGGCCAAGGACGCGCAGACGGTGACGGCATTCCGCGAGGCGGAGAGTTATGACGGGCCTTCGCTCATCATTGCCTACAGCCATTGCGTCGCCCACGGCTACAGCCTGTCGCAAGGACTCGAGCAACAGAAGCGCGCGGTGGCCTGTGGTTACTGGCCGTTGTTCCGCTTCGATCCGCGGCGCACCGCGAGCGGGGAAAACCCGATGAAGCTCGACTCCAGCGCGCCGAAAGCGTCGCTGGCGGAATTCACCCGCAACGAGACCCGTTTCCAAATGTTGGAGCGCATCAACCCGGAACGTTCGGCGGTGCTGCAACAAATGGCCGCGGCCTCCGTCAAGGAGCGGTTCGCACTCTATCAACAGCTCGCCGCCAACGGCGGGCCCGTCACCGCACCTGAAACCACCAAACCAGCCAACTGATCGCCATGGACCTTTCCACCACCTATCTAGGCCTGCCCTTGAAGAACCCAGTGATGCCCGGGGCATCGCCGATGGTTGACAAGCTCGACACCGTGCGCCGTCTCGAAGACGCCGGTGCCGCGGCGATCACGATGCACTCGTTGTTTGAAGAACAGATCACCAGCCAACAACTGGCGGAGTTCGCCCACACCGAGTTTTCCGCGGATTCCTCGTCGGAGGCCAGTTCCTACTTCCCGCGGATGGAAGATTATGCGCTCGGGCCGGACAAGTACCTGGAGCAAATCGCCAAAATCAAAGAGACGGTGGACATTCCCGTCATCGGCTCGCTCAATGGCATCAGCATCGGCGGTTGGACCGATCACGCCCGCCTCATCCAACAGGCAGGCGCCGACGCCCTCGAGCTCAACGTCTACTACGTCGCCACCAATCCGAACGAATCGGGCACCGAAGTGGAAAAGCGCACCCTCGACATCCTCGAGGCGGTCAAGGCCAGCGTCACCATCCCGATTGCCGTGAAGCTCTCGTCGTATTTCTCGTCGCCGGGCTACTTCGCCAAACAACTCGATGCCCGCGGAGCCGCCGGGGTGGTCATGTTCAACCGGTTCTATCAGCCGGATATCAACATCGAGGATCTTGAGGCCACGCCCTACCTCGAGCTGTCCAACTCGACGGAACTTCGCCAGCGCCTGCGCTGGATCGCCATCATCCATGGTCACATCAAGGCGGACATCGCGCTGAGCGGCGGGGTGCACACGTTTGAGGACATCATCAAGGGCATCATGGTCGGTGCGGACGTGGTGCAGGTGGTGTCCACCTTGCTCAAGCACGGGCCCGAACACCTGGCCGGCCTGCTCGCCGAGTTGAACCGCTGGATGGAAGTCCACGAGTATGAGTCGATCGATCAAATGCGCGGCAGCATGAGTCTCGCCCATTGCCCCGACCCGTCGGTGTACGAGCGCGCCAACTACCTGCGCGTGCTGCAGCTCTGGAAAATCTGAACCGGCCGATGCTGTCGTTTTCGCAAACCACCGGATATGCCATCGCGGCTCTGGCCTGCCTCGCCAGGCATGGATCGGAGTCGATGATGGTGCGTGAAATTGCCGTGTCCACGGAGATGCCGTTTCCATATTTATCCAAGGTGTTTCATCGGTTGTGCGAGGCGGGCATCGTCGAGAGCAAGCGGGGTTACAAGGGCGGGGTGAAGCTGGCGCAATTGCCCGAGCACATCACGCTGTTGCAGATCAATGCGGCGGTGGAAAGCGGGCGCACGCCGGTGCCCGACGAGGCCGCCGCAGAAAATCCTCGACCTAACACGTTTTGGGAGGCATTTCATCAGACGTACCGCGCGCAGCTCGCCGCCATGACCCTGGCCGACGTGCTTGCCTACGAAAGCACCCCCCGCACCTGACCCATGACCCATCCCTACCTGCCCGTTCTGGTTTTCTTCGCTGTCGCACTTGCTGTGCCGCTTGGCGCGTTGGCGCTGGCCCGCGTCTGGATGACGTTTTTCACCCCGATCAAGCGCGGTGTTGAGAAAAACGCCCTCTACGAATGCGGGGTCAATCCGCTATCCGAGCGACAGACGCGCTTCCACTCGAAGTACTACATGTTTGGTTTGTTGTTCCTGGTGTTTGACGTGGAAACCGTGTTCCTGCTGCCCTTCGCCGTCGCTTTCCTCGGGTTCAAGTCCAGCGGCTCGTTCATCGCCGCCATGGTCTTCCTGCTGCTGCTCGCCGAAGGCTTGCTGTGGGCCTGGAGCAAGGGCTTGCTCGATTGGCGTCTCCTTTCCAAGCCCAGCATCGCGCGGCGCTGAACGGCCGGGCCATCTGAGACGGGTTGTGGCGGCGCTCTGTGAGCGTCGCTGCCAAAGAGATGCGCTTTAGGCATCGGCTCGCGACGGTCACAGACCGCCGCTACAATGGTTTGCCGCGGCGCTAGTCAAGCACATACGGCACCCAGTTGCGGGTGACGCAGAGTGCCTGATAGGCTTCCGGGGTCATCACCATGAACGCCCAAGTGCCCGCCACCATTGAATCGCCATCGCCTTCTGCCAGGTTGCGCCGCCACCCACCGTCAAACGCCAGGCCCTGGGTGGGGGCCGTCGAGCCGGCGATGAGGCGCGACCATGGTTTGCTGGAGATGACGGCCACGGCGCCGGCGCTCAGACCATTCTTGCCGTTGACGTCGAAGGCGATGTCGGCATTGAGAAAACGTAGTTCGTCGGGAGCGGGTACGGACATTTCCGGGGCGTGGCGGGCGTCGGAATCCAGAGAGAAGCGCAGCTTGTTATCGCCATCCCGCATCACGACGACCCGGCAGTTGCCGCTGCCGGAGAAGGTGGAGACGGTGCCGCCCCAAGTGCCGGAGGCAGGCAGCGCGGTGGCGGTCACGCTCAGATCGAGGGTGAAGCTGCCGCGGGTGGCCCAGCTTTCAAAAAAACGGGGGGGATTCATTTCGAGCACCGCCTCTAACATCCACTGGTGGGCCACATTGCCATCGGCGGCGGGTACGGTGGAGTGGACCAAGGCGCTGGAGGCCCCCACGCCAGGGTAGGGGTCCTGCAGGCAGACGAGGAGCAGGTCTGGCGCGGGTGCCGCCGGGTTGGGTGGGTCCGTCGCGGGAGTCTGATGGGTTGCCGGAGAAAAATTTGTATTCATCAGGGCAGCCGATACCAAAAGCGGGCGGCCGCGTCGAGAGAAAAGTGATAGATCGGGGTTATGGCAAGGCGGCGGCTTCCTTGGTGAAATCGACGCTGGCGAGGACGTCGCGCAGGGTGGTGCTGGGGAGGACGAGTGTTTCGACGCGTCCGGCGCGGGCGATGACCAGGCCGACGACGTTGCCGTCCAGATCGGTCACCGGGCCGCCGCATTGATTGGCGTCGAGCGGGAAGTCGGATTGCAGGACGGTGGCGAAGTTGCCCTTGCGCTTGCTGAGGGTGCTGCCCATGGATTCCATTTTGTCTTCGCGCTCCTCGCCGCGGGCATTGGCGATGGCACCGCGGTCGCCGAGTGCGATTTCCTTTTCGATGACTGCGTCGCCGCGTTGGAGCTTGAGCTTCACTTTCTCGCCGGCGTTGTGCGCGGCGATGAGTTTGGTGAAATTGTAGATGGTGTCCGGTTTGGTGCCGTCCACTTCGAGCACGCGGTCATGGGTGTGGACATCGGATTTGGCGGCGGCGCCGCCGGCAACCACTTCGTTGATGGAGACGCCTTGGGCATCGGCCTCGAGCTGGACGCCGAGGAAGCCGCGGCCTTTGTCCTGCAGGCAGCGGGTGGCGACGCTGACCAAGCCGATGGCGGCGGGGTCCTCGCCTTCCGGGCTCACGGCGGCGATGAACGCGCCGATGGCGGGCGGATCTTGGGTGGACCAGGTGACGGTGGGCAGTTGCCGGGCGGTGATTTTGACGAGTGCCAGATCGTGCTCCTGCCAAGTGTGGGCGATTTTGGCGGCGAGCCATTCGTCATGCACCAGGCACTCCAGTTCGGCGGCGGCCGCGACATCGCTCGCTTTGGTTAGCAACCAGCCGTCCGCCTGGACGCAGGCGGCGAGGCCGACGGGCTCGTGGGGATGCTTGGCGTCGCGCAGCACGAAGGTGGCTTTAGCCGCCGCGCCGCATCCGGGCCGGTAGCCGTCGAGCATGCCGTGGAACTGGTCTTCGAGTTTACCCTGGAGCTTGGGGTCCATGAGCACGAGCATGTCGCGCAGCGGTTCGAGGCCCTCGAAATTCAGGGTTTGTGCCGCGTTGGGGTTGCGCTCCTGGGTCAATTGCAGGAGTTCTGGGAGGGTGGCGGTCTTGAGCTTGTCCCGGGCTACATCCTGTTGAGCCAACGCCTCGCGGAGCAGGCCCTCGAGCTCGTCGGCTTTCCAGTGCAGTTCGCGGCCGCTGCCATTTTGGCGGCCCCTGCTGCGGAGCTTATCGAGCAATTCAGCGAGGGGTCCGGTGGCGGCGGGTTTGGGCGGGCTTGCGGTTTCGGGGCTGGTCTTGGTGGCGGGGTCCGGCGGCTGCGTCGCATCGGCGATGGCACCCATGCGGTGCTTGAGCTCATCCTCGGAAACGAGGGTGACCGAGGCGCTGCCAGCGGTGTCGGCGCGGCGATAGGCGAGTTCCACTTTTTTGCCAGGTCTGGAGCGGCTCAGGCGGGCCTTGAGTTGGTCCGCATTCCTGATGCTGCGGCCATTGAATTTCACAATCACATCGCCGGTTCTAAGGCCTGCCTCGGCGGCCGGCGAGTTTGGTGGCACTTCCTTGAGAGCGACGCCGTCCTGGGGTGTTGGGTCGAGGACGGCGCCGAGCATGGCGCGCTGGCGTTCGGCGCGGGCCTCTCCGGGCAGGGTGCCCCAGTGTTCGCTGGCGAGGAGTTTTTGCCAATCTTTTTTGGCGGCGTTGACCGGGGCGTGGCGGTTGAAGGTGAGCGACTCGGAGATGGAGGAATGGATGCCGACGATGCGGCCCTCGATGTCAAACAGCGGTCCACCCGAGTCGCCGCCGACCAGCGTGCAATCACTCATGAGAAAACCGCTGGGATTCTTTTGGTTGATCCGGCCGATGCGCACCGGGGGCGTGCGGCGCAGATCGAAGCCGCCCGGATGACCCATGGCCACCACCATGGTAGTCGGTTCCAGCAGGTCGGAATCGCCGATCTCGACAAATGGATAGGTCCCGGCCGCGTCGATTTTCAGCAGGCCGACGTCGCTGGTGTAGTTGGCACCCAGCACCGTGCCTTTCAGCGAGTGGCCATCGGGGAAAATCACCGTCATCTTGGCGTTGCCGCGGGTCACGTGTGCGGCGGTGAGGATCAGGCCGTCAGCCGCCACAATGGTGCCTGAGCCTGCACCCGGGATGGTTTCTCCCAGCAGCGAGACAACCGCCGGGGTGTTTTTCGCCACCAATTGTTCCACCTTGCCTTGCATGAGTTTCATCTCGGCCACGGTGTATGCGTGCAGCGGAAGGGCAGACGATGCGATGACGACTGCGAGGATGCCGAGGGTGACGAAAAGGCGGGGGAGCTTATTCATTGGGGTACGATGCACGGTCATTATGCGGCGTGAGGCGGGAGTTTTGTCTAAACTTTCGCGGGCAGCCGGGCTCGGATGTCCGACTCCACTAAGGGACAGACAAATAGATCCGTTGTCTAAACTTTCGCGGGCAGCCGGGCCCGGAAGTCCGACTCCACTAAGGGACAGACAAATAGATCCGTGGCTGCACACGAACAACGGTAAAAATTTTGCCCGCTGCGCGGCTGAGGTCATTGCGAGTCCGGCTTTTTACGTCGCCCCGGTCGCAACCATAACCTGTTGTTTTTTGTCAGGCGCAGCGCGGGCAGAGGCCGAAAAACTCGAGTTCGTGGTAGAGGTTGCGGAAACCGGTTTTGAGGCGGATTTCCTCCTCCAATTCATGGACCGGGCAGGGGGCTGTGATGGCCTCGATGGAGCCGCAGCCGGTGCAGATGAGGTAGTCGCTGTGATGGCCGGGCAGTAGCAGGGTGAAATAGGCGGCGCGTTCGTGCAGGCCGAGGCGGCGCACGATGCCATGTTCGATGAGGCGTTGGAGCAGGCGGAACACGGTGGCCTTGTCGCATTGATCGGCGAGCCGGGGGGAGGCCGCCAGCTCGGCGAGGGTCATCGGGCGGGCGCTTTCGAGCAAGGTGCTGAGCAATTCCTCGAGCGCCTTGGTGCGGCGCAGGCCGGCCTCGCGGCAACGCCCGATGGTTTGCTGGATGAGCGGATGCATGGTGGTGGGAGAGGGGCTTCAGAACAGGTTGGACTGCGGGTCGTCCTGGCGGGGTGGCGGCGGGGCGCCGATTTTGCCGTAGGCGGAGGGCATGGCCATGCGGCCGCGCGGCGTGCGTTGCAGGAATCCTTGCATGATCAGGAATGGTTCATGCACCTCCTCAATGGTGGCGGCATCCTCGCCCACCGCCACCGCCAGCGAGTTGAGACCCACCGGCCCGCCGCCAAATTTGTAGATGAGCACCTCCAACAAGCGCTTGTCCATTTCATCGAGGCCCTGGGCGTCGATCTCGATCATGGCGAGGGCGGCATCGGCGGTGGGTTTGTCGATGAAACCGGCGCCACGGACCTGGGCGAAGTCGCGAACCCAGCGCAACAGAGCGTTGGCGACGCGGGGGGTGCCGCGGGAGCGGGAGGCGACTTCCAACGCGCCGGAGCGTTCGATGGCCACCTCGAGCAGGCCGGCGGAGCGCTCGATGATGAGGGCCAATTCGTCCTGTGAGTAATAGTCAAGGCGGTTGATCAGGCCGAAGCGCGAGCGCAGCGGGGCGGTGAGCATGCCGGAGCGGGTGGTGGCGCCGACGAGGGTGAAGCGGGGCAGATTGATTTGGATCGAGCGGGCGGCCGGGCCGGAGTCGATGATGATATCGAGGCGGAAGTCCTCCATGGCCGGGTAGAGGTATTCCTCGATGGCGGGGTGGAGACGGTGGATCTCGTCGATGAAGAGCACATCGCCGCGTTGGATGTTGGTGAGAATACCGGCCAGATCGCCGGCTTTTTCAATCTGGGGGCCGGAGGTGGTGTGGAGCTGGCTGCCGGCGGCGCGGGCCAGCAGGTTGGCAAGGGTGGTTTTGCCGAGCCCGGGCGGGCCGGAGAGCAGGACGTGGTCGAGCACGTCGCCGCGGTGTTTGGCGGCGGCCAGCATCAGCAACAGGCGCTCCTTGACCTTTTCCTGCCCGATGAACTCGGAAAATGCCGGGGGTCGAAGCGACACGTCAAAAGGTGTGGCCGGCGCGGCGGTGGTCTGTTGGTAAAAGGTTTCGGGCATGAGCGGCGGACGGGGAGAGTAGAAGACACAAGACAACAAGACGCAAGACAAGAGCTTGAAGCAGAACTCCAAAGCTGAAATCCAGGATTTGATCATGAAACCACGGATTACACGGATTGAAGAGGATTACACGGAAAAGATGACCTTGATCACAGGGCAGAATCCGGTAATCATCGAGGAATTGCGGGTGGCCCGACAGGAGGACTTGGCCGGCGAATTCAAACCCTTCAAACCTCGCCACCCACTGCGTCCTTCCAAGTCGAAATAGGGAGCAAGGCCGACGCCCAACTCGCCGGGTTGGGTACCGCCGTATTTGATGATTTCTCTGACCCCCAGTGTGTATCAGACCCCAACGCGCAAATCCCTGGCACTCCACAGCAGTCCCGCCGCAGCGCTGCCACTGCCCCGCATTGCCCGCGCCCCATCCTTACGCTTGGCGCTGAATCGCTCCCGTGCCCGGGCAAACGCCTCGTTCACAAACTCCTTGCTGCCAATCACCGCCCCGTCCGTGAAATACCTCACCCGGCAGTGCAACATCTTGGCCATTCCCAGATCCTTCAAGACCGTACCGTTGTCTTTGCTTTCTAACATCTCTGCCGCGTCCAGCATATTTGGAGTCGCTCGATTTCCAGCTCCGGCCACTTCGGCCCGTCCCGGCTTGCGTCCCAAGGCCAGGCCCATCAACCGGCGATATAGGCGCGAGACCGCCGGCCATTTCTCCGCCTCAAAGCCCACTCCCTGGTCGCAAAAATACGCCCGCACCAAGCCCTCGCGCGCCTTTTTCCCGTACCCTTTCTTCCCGCCGCCCACCGCTTCCCCATAGCTGCTCCAGCGGTAATCCGCCGGATCCTTGACCATCCCCGCTCTAACAGGATTCAAGTCGATATAGGCTGCCATCGTCCGCGCCGCCACCCCGCTTTCCACAATCACGCTCTTGAAGCGCTCTTCCCACAATGTTCCTTGCCGCGTATGCATCCGGTTAAACCACCGCGTGAAACGAATCAACAAGCCTTTCATGAACTCACTCAGGTCATGCATCCGATAGGTGAAGCGGGCGTGAATGACCGCCACCCGTGCCTCACCCGCAGACTCGTCCTCGCCAACAGCGCACTTCCTCGCCTCCGCCAATTCCGCCGCTACTCCGGCCACCATCGCCTCGGAATATAGCCCGCCCAGACGCAGCAGCAGCTCCGCGTCACTCAAGCCGCCTTCCGCTATTGGCGGCACCTCCAGCAGCAGGTGAAAATGGTTAGACATCACGCAATACGCCAACACCCGGCAGCCCGTGAAATTCTCATACATCCGAAAAAACATCCGGAACGTCTCGCATTCCCGCTCCTCAAACACAAACCGCCGGTCGACAACCCGCGAGATGCAGTGATAGACCACCGGCTTCGTTGCCGAATCCTTCCAACCCGCCAGCCATCTTGACCTGCGCATGTAACCACCATACCACCAAAAACCGCCTCAATCCACAGGTTTCTCTACTATTTATCTGTCACCCTGTAATCACAAAATCCCCATCAGTCCGGGGATCGGCGCGAAGTCGGCCGCGTTGCGGGTCAAGATTTTAGCCCCGTGGCAGCGGGCGGTGGCGGCAATCCAGAGGTCGTTGTGGGATCGACGGCTGAGGAGCTTCTGCTGGCGCAGATGGGCGGCGATGCGCCCGAAGTGCAGGGCGGTTTCGAGATCCACGCCGACGACGCGGCGG
>CAIVSK010000304.1 GCA_903908495.1 Akkermansiaceae bacterium | reverse complement strand
CTTGCGCTGGCCGTCGGTGACCATGAAGGCCCCCTTGCGGTTCACCAGCTTCTTGCCCTTGGTGGTCACGCTGGTACCCAGCTCCATCATGCCTTGCAGGCCTTCCACTTGCTCCACCACATCCGGCCGCAGCTTGGTATCGACGATGCCCTGGACCAGGTCATCGTCCGGCAGGTAATAGCCCCAGTTGTTAAAGCGGCAGGCCGTCAGATAGATGCCGAAGTTCAAGGCGAACACCGTCTTGCCCCATTGGGCACCGCCGCAGATATCAAAGCGCGCATCCACCAATGGCTCGCCGCTGTGACTGCCCAGGATCACGTCGAAGCGATCCACGATGTGTTCCAACACCGCGCGGCCCTCGAAGGTATAGGGACCGTAATCGCCGCCATCCATCTTCACCCGCGCCTTGGTCAGCAGGAACTCTTTCAAGCTGCCCGCCATCACCGGCCCGGACTTGGCGTCCGCCGCGATGCGCGTGCTCAGTTGATCGATGACGCCGCGCGGTTTCATGCCTTGGCAACCACCTCCTGGAGTTGTTTGAAAATCGCCAGCGCCTTGGGGTTGTGCTTGATCTCCGCCAACATGGCTTCCATGCCGGCATCGATCTTTGTGCGGGCCAGTTCCCTGGCCTTGTTGCGCGATTGGTCCTGCGCGTCCTTCTTGAGCACCAGCTTCACGAACTTTTCCGCGATCTTCGGATCGGTGCGCTGGCCGTCGAGCATCTCGAAGGTCACCTGGCTCACCAGCTCCGCGGTGGCCGCGTCCCAATCGGTGCGCCCGGCCTCCTTGACGTAGATCTCGCTCTTCACCGCGGCAAGCTTGCGCCGATCCTTGATGATCGGCGCGCAGTGGCGCTTGTAGAACGTATTGAGGGTGCTGCCGCTCTTGATCACCACGCCGCACTCGGTGGCCAGCCACCCGATGCATTGCTCGTGACTCCACCCGCCCAACAGACCGTCGCGCAATTCCATGATCCGGACTTCCTCCATCCCGTCCAGGATCGAGTCGGCGCGCGGCTTCTTGTCGGGGTCGGTTGGCATTACTCGGCGAGACGGGCGAGGCCGTCGGGGGTGATTTTGATATAGGTGTGGTCCTGGCCGCTGATGATGGTCACCTGTCCCTTGCGCTCCAGGTTGCGGCAGTGGCGGTGTTGCTCGGTCAGCGAGATCTGGCGGCCGGCATTGTACAGGTCTTCATTCAGCACTCCCACCCGCAGACCGCGCGGGTAACTGCTTTGCAGGACTTCGAGGATGTACAGTTCCGGGTTCATTGGCGGGTGGCGGGTTTGCGGTTGAGGGCGAGGGTGAGCAATTGCCCCACGGTCTTGTTGACTTCATTGACGGTTCCCTGCAGGATTGAGGTGGCTTCCGATTGAGTCGCCAAACGGGCTTGCACGTTCTCAATCTCGTGGTTCCAAATCTTGCGCTCTGCGCTGAACTGATTCCACAGGCGTGAGATTTCCTCGTCAGCCCGCATCCAGCGCTCAAGGTATTCTTCGCGCGCCACCCAGCGTTGCTCTTCCCGCGTCGGGATGGTGGGCACGGGGTGCTTGAGCGTCACGTTGTTGCTTTGCGCCTCATCGCGGCCCTTGGCCTTCCAGCCTTCCTTGCTTTTGATGACGAACATGCCACTTCCCAGCAAGGCGATGAGGATGCTGCCAATGATGGTTCCCACGGTTACTGGATCCAGATTCATAAACCTTTGCCTTCCCCCCGGGCCATGAACCGCTCGGTGGCGGAAACATGCGCCATGCCGTACAGCAGGCCGCCCTGCTCGCTGGCCGCAATGCCCTGGTGGCCGATGTGCAGGATCAGCGAGCGCAGGCTGCCATTGTCCAGGGCGCGGATCGCGGCCATGCGGTCCCCGCTTTCCAGCAGCCGGACGTATATCTTGCGGCCGCTCTTCATAGGATCGAGCCTTTCGCCAGGAAGTTCGCGCGGTCGTTGGAAGTCGGGCTGGAGTGGCCCACGTCCACATTCCAGTGCGGGGTATCGCGGAATCCCTTCCAGCTTCCGCCCCACACCAGCCCGCAGGGCGCTGCATGCACCGCGCAAGCCTCGTGCACCCGCTCTGCAAGCGCCTGGTCGGCGGCGCTGCCCTCTTCGATATAGCGCTCGCCGCGGAACACTCCGCCGTCCCCGGCAATCTTGTAGTTATGGAAACTATCACCGGCCTGGGCGTTGGTCACCCGCGCTCCCGGAGCGCTGCGGCCCTGCGCATACAGCGCGTCCTGATCCGCCCAGGAGCGGTAGCCGCTGATCAGCCGGTAATCGCAGCCCATCGTGGCCGCCGTGGCTTTGGCCAGCGCCAGGAAGCGCCGGAACAGCGGTTGGGCTTTGGGATCCAGCGTGGCGAGGGTCGCCTCGCTGTGGGGATCGAACTCGTGTTGCTCCGCGTTGGTGGCCGGCGCGGGATTGCCGGAGGCCTCCATGTGGCGCGCCTGCAGCGCCGCCAG